>NZ_JAEPRP010000001.1:6210-46335 GCF_016652895.1 Ensifer sp. SSB1 | reverse complement strand
GAGATAGGCACTCATCGCGCCGGTCGGAGGCGCAATCGACATGTCGTTGTCGTTGAGGATGACGATCAGGCGCGCATCGAGCGCGCCGGCATTGTTCAGCGCCTCATAGGCCATGCCGGCCGAAAGGGCGCCGTCGCCGATGACGGCAATGACGTTGCGGTTCTTGCCGTCGAGGTCGGCGGCAACTGCCATGCCGAGGCCGGCGGAAATCGATGTCGAGGAGTGCGCGGCACCGAAGGGGTCGTATTCGCTCTCGGCGCGGCGGGTGAAGCCCGAGAGGCCGCCTTCCTGGCGCAGTGTCCGGATGCGGTCGCGGCGGCCGGTCAGGATCTTGTGCGGATAGCACTGGTGGCCGACGTCGAAGATCAGCCGGTCATGCGGTGTGTTGAAGACCTTGTGGATTGCGATCGTCAACTCGACGACGCCAAGGCCCGCACCAAGGTGCCCGCCGGTGCGCGATACCGCGTCGATCATTTCTGCCCGGACTTCTCCGGCAAGCTGCGGCAGATCCTTGTCGTCGACCTTCTTCAGATCGTCGGGAAAGGTCACCTTGTCGAGCAAGGGAGTAGCCGGCATCGGATTGGTTGGCAGTTGTGTCACGCTGCATGCCTCATGCGCGCCGTGGGATCAGGCGCGCGATAGTTGGTGGTACCGTCGAAGCGGCTCTTTAGACGCAATCGTTGCTGAATGCAAAATTAGGCGTTCCTGCGTCGTCAACCAAGAGACTAGCGCATGATTCTGTGAATCGAAATCGATTCAAGCGCCATGAGGCAATGTTGCGCGGTTTTCCGCACCCAGCCTGTGCCACTTTAGGTCGCGGTCAGCCCTCGGGCAGCGGAACGAATTCCTCTTCGTCTCCGGGCACGATGTCGAAGCGGCCGGTGCGCCACTCTTCCTTGGCTTTCTCGATGCGCTCTTTCGAAGACGAAACGAAATTCCACCAGATGTGGCGGGAAGACCCGAGTGCGGCACCGCCAAAGAGCATGACGTGACAGCCCTGAGGTCCTGCCGTCACCGTAATCTCGTCGCCCGGACGGAAGACAAGCAGCTGGTTGTCGGCAAAATGGTCGCCGGCGATGATCGCCTCACCCGAGAGGATGTAGAGCGCGCGTTCTTCCCATTGCGCCGCGAAAGGCGCGCTCTTGCCCGGCGCTATGTTGAGGTCGACATAGATCGTGTCGGTGAAAACCGAGACTGGCGATTTCGCGCCTTCGAAACTCCCGATCACCACCCGCGCCTTGATGCCGTCGTCGCTCATATGCGGCAGCATCTGCTCTTCGGTATGGCTGAAGATCGGGTCGATTTCTTCCTTGTGGTCGGGCAACGCCAGCCAGGTTTGCAGGCCCGAGATCGAGCGCGCATGGCCGCGCTGGTTTTCCGGCGAGCGTTCGGAATGCACGATGCCGCGTCCGGCGGTCATCAGGTTCACGTCGCCGGGGCGGATGACCATCTCGGTGCCCAGGCTGTCGCGATGCTTGATCTCGCCGTCGAAGAGATAGGTGACGGTCGAAAGGCCGATATGCGGATGCGGACGCACGTCGATCGCCTCGCCGGCGCGAAGAAGCGCAGGCCCCATGCGATCGAAGAAGATGAACGGTCCCACCAGGCGCCGTTTTGCCGACGGCAGGGCGCGGCGAACCTGCAGCCCGCCGATATCGCTGGTGCGCGGAACGATCAGATGTTCGATGGCGTCGCAGGCGGGCTTGTCGCCGGCAAGCGGATCGGGGCCTGGGAAGAAGGACATGCGCGTGCTCCCGTTTTTGCTGTCGCATCAAGTACTAACGCCTATGACGTCAGGCGGGTAGGGGCGAAGCAAGGACGCAGTGTTTCCGCGCAGCGATCAATCCGATCTTGGCAATTCCGGGAGAAGCGTGAGGCGGTTTTCCGTCCGGAATTGCGACGAAACGATCAATCGGCGTCGAGTGGCTCCACGCCCTGCGGCTTGCCGGCGCGGTCGAGGCGGATTTTTTCGATGCGGTCCTCGGCGGCCTTCAGCAGTGCCTCGCAATGCTTCTTCAGAGCTTCGCCGCGCTCGTAGATCTCGATCGACTTGTCGAGGGCGACGTCGCCGCGCTCCAGCGCCGAAACGATCCGCTCCAGTTCCTCGACGGCCTGCTCGAAGGAGAGGGCGGAAACGTCCGGTTGCGTGGTGGTGTTCATGGTTACCCTCTCATCAGTCTCAAGATGTGCAGACCGGCCGATTCGGCCAGGCCCTGAAGGTCATAGCCGCCTTCGAGCAGACTGACCATGCGGTTGCCGGCGCTGCGATCGGCGATCTCGTGCAGGCGACCGGTCGCCCAGTCGAAATCCTCGGCGACGAGGTTGATCTGCGCCAGCGGGTCGCGGTGATGCGCATCGAAGCCGGCGGAGATCAGGATGAAGTCCGGTCGGAAATTGGTGAGCGCCGAAAGCACGCGGCTGCGGAACGCCTCGCGGAAATGCTCACTGCCCATGTTTGGCGACAGTGGCGCGTTGACGATGTTGCCTTTGACGCCCGTCTCGTCCTTGGCGCCGGTGCCGGGATAGAGCGGCATCTGGTGCGTCGAGCAGAAGAGCACCGAGGGATCGTTCCAGAAGATGTCCTGCGTGCCGTTGCCGTGGTGCACGTCCCAGTCGACGATAGCGACGCGCTCGGCCCCATGGACCTTCTGGGCATATCGGGCGGCGATCGCCACCGTGTTGAAAAGACAGAAGCCCATCGCCTTGTTCTTTTCGGCGTGGTGTCCCGGCGGCCGCGCAGCAACGAATGCGTTGTCGGTCTCGCCGGTAAAGACGGCATCGACGGCCGCAACCGCGCCGCCTATGCCTGTCAGCGCGGCTTCCAGGCTCAACGGACTCGCGTAGGTATCCGCCTCTAAATGATTGAGGCCTTCCTCCGGAATGGAGCGTTTGACCTCACGCAAGTGTTCTTCAGGGTGCGCGAGCAGCACGAGATCTTCGCTCGCCTTCTTCGCCTCGATCCGCTTGAGGTCGGCGAAGTTCGGATGTTCGAGCGCGAGGTTCAGCGCCTTCAGCCGGTCCGGCCGTTCAGGATGCCCCTCCGGAACCTCGTGTTCCAGAAAGACCGGATTTTCATAGAGGAACGTGGTCATGCCCGGAACCTAGTGCGCCCACCCCGCAAGGTCCATGGTGACGCAGCCGAAAGACAGATTTTTCAACAGCGCGGATCGATGAGCAGCTTGCCGTCGCGGCCCGGATCCGCCTGATGGGCAAGCGCCGCGTCGAGTCGGCTCAACGGATAGATCTCAGCGATGCGGCTGGAAAAAAGGCCGGTTCGCAGACCTTCGAAACTTTTCGCAAAGGCCGCTTCTATCGCTGGCCGCCCGGCCGAATGCACCCAGGTCCGCAGCCACAGGAAGGAAAAGCGGATATCCGGCCGCGCCTGGATCGCCGCCTGCGGCACCGGAACGCCGCTGAGCGCGCCATACTGGATGAAGGCGCCGCCCGGGGCGAGCGCGTGCTGGATGAGGTCGCCGGCCAAGGCGCCGCCAACCGCATCGATGATTGCGTCGAGGCGAAGCTGTGGCACGTGGCTCTCGCCGCCGAGCACGATGCGGCCAGGAACCTCGGTTGCCAGCCGCTCGGCGCTGCGCTCGCTGCGGACGATGCCGGTGACATCGGCTCCTTCGCCGGCAAGCAGCTTCATCAGCATGCCGCCGATCGCCGATCCGGCCGCCGTAACGCCGATGCGGCGACCATCGAGTGAGCCGAAATGCGCACGCAGCGCCTCGATCAGTTGCAGCGCCGTCAGCGGATTGACGTAGCAGGTCGCTGCATCGGTCTCGCTGATGTCCTCGGGCAGGTCGAAACACCATTCGGCCGGCCTGATCAGATACTCCTGCCACAGACCACTGGCGCCGATCGGGATCACCCGGTCGCCGACGTTCAGCGTCGTGACGCTGGCGCCAATGCGCGTCACCGTCCCGAAGCCCTCGAAGCCCGGCACGAAGGGGAGAGTGGTGCGGGCGCTATAGGCGCCAGTCACGGGGATGAGATCGGACGGATTGATGGCGGCGAGCGACACTGCCACCTCGACTTCGCCTGCCGCAGGTGCCACGCGTTCGGCGTCGACGAGCGCAATCACTTGCCGGGGATCGCCGAACTGGCTAACGAGGGTGGAGCGCATCGTCAGGGAGCCTCGCATGGACGGCAGGGAGCTGGAGAACGTCACGGAAATCCGTATTCCGTTTCGCGATATAGACATGCACGGCCACATGCACAATGCCGCCTATTATGCCCACGCGGAAGCCGCCCTTTCCAGTCTCTGGCGCCATCGCCCGCATGTGGTGAACGAGCCAAGCTATCTCGTGCGCCGCTCGGCCTGCGTCTATCATCGGGGTTTGCGCTACGACGAGCCGGCCCGTTTCACCGCCAACGTGGGGAAGGTCGGCGGCAGCTCGATCAGCTTTGTTGTCAAGGTTGAGGCGCGCGGACAACTCGCGGCGGAGGTCGAGGTTGTCTGGGTCGCGGTCGATCCGCAACGGCACACACCGCTACCGCTGCCGACGGCAACGCGCGAGTGGCTGGCGGCCTACGCCGTTTAACCAAAGCAATTCCAGGAAAAGTGCGAAGCGGTTTTCCGTCCGGAATTGCGGACTAAGAGACCAATTCCAGGAAAAGTGCGAAGCGGTTTCGTCCTGAGTTGGGCGTTCTTAAACCGCGCGAAACAAGGCGACGATGCCCATGCCGCCGCCGACGCCCATCATTGCGAGCCCTTCCGTGCCCTTCGGCGATGTCTGCATCTGCGAGAAGAGCCGGACGGTGAGGATCGCCCCCGAGGCGCCATAGGGATGGCCGAGCGCGATAGCGCCACCGTCAAGATTGACCCTCTCCGCCGGGATCTCGAGCTGGTCGAGGCTTCCGAGCACCTGGGAGGCGAAGGCCTCGTTGAATTCGATAAAATTGGTCTTTGCCGGATCGAGCGCGGGTTGTCGCGCTTTCAGCTTCTGCATCGCCGGAACAGGGCCGAGCCCGAGCAGGTTGGGATCGACGCCCGCCGTCGCCGCATCGACGAATTCGAGCGCGAAGGGAACGCCAAGTCGGCGCGCTTCGGCAAGGCTCGTGACCAGTACCATAGCCGCGCCGTCGTTGATCGGGCAGGCATTGCCGGCGGTCACCGTCCCACCCTCGACGAAGACCGGCTTCAGCCGCTGCAGGGTTTCTATCGAAGCATTGGCGCGCGGGCACTCGTCGTTCGATACCGAGCCTGCCGCCGTTTCGATCGCCACGATTTCGCGGGTGAAACGGCCGGCAAGGGCCGCCTCGACCGCGCGTCGATGGCTTTGTAGCGCAAAGACGTCTTGCCGTTCGCGGGAGATCCCGCAGGCGGCCGCGACGTTTTCGGCGGCCACACCCATGTCCGGATCGCCGATCTCGTCCGGCGCCATGCGCGCCCGTTTGACCGGTGCCAGTTCGCCGCCGCGCTCCAGCGGCGGCCTCAGGCGGATATGCGCGCGGCTGGCGCTCTCGGTGCCGCCGGCCAGATAGAAGCGGCCGGCACCCGCCTGGATCATTCGTGCGGCAAGCGTGATCGCCTCCAACCCCGATCCGCACTGGCGGTCGACAGTGACGCCCGGTGTCGAGACCGGCAGGCCGCCTTCGAGGGCTGCGAGCCGGGCGAGGTTGCCGGCGCTGTTGGCGGCATTACCAAGAATGACGTCGTCGATCTCATTCGCCGCCAGCCCGGTATCCCTGAGAATTCGGGCGATCAGCAGTGCCGCCAGTCTCGATGGCTCGATATCGCGAAGCGTGCCGTTGACGCGCCCGATCGGTGTGCGGAGCGCGGCGATGATGACAGGCGTGCGTGTCGGGTCAGTCGAGGAGTTCGAGAGCATCGTTTCCATCCGCGATCCATTGCCTGAGCGTGCCCGCCGCCACCTTGCCCGACTGCGTCATCGGCATATTCCGGCAAAGCCAGATGCGACGGGGATGCTTGTAGCGCGGCAGATGGGCGGCGAGATGACGGTCAAGCGCTTCTCTATCAAATATACCGCCCTCCGGCTCGATGACGCCGACGAGTTCGCTGCCGAGATCCGGGTGATCGAGCCCGAGGACAAGCGCTGCGTGAACGCCGGCATCTCCGATGAGCACCGCTTCCACCTCCTGGGGGTAGATGTTGTTGCCGCCCGATAGCACCATGCCGCCGGCGCGGCCGAGAAGGTGCAATGTCCCGTCTTCATCGAGGAAGCCGAGGTCACCGACGGTCGCAAGCGACCCAAGGCGCCGAAAGCCGGCGCCGTCGGCGTCGCCGACATAACCGTCGGAGATGAGGGCGCTGTCGACGAAGATCGTACCCGTCTCGCCCGCCGGTATTTCACCCCCTTTGTCATTGCGAATGCTGAGCATGATGCCGGGAAAGGCGCGGCCGACGGCGGTGGCCGAAGCGGTGTCGCCCTCGGTCGCAACACTGATGAAGCCCAGCTCCGAGGCGCCGTAATATTCGATGATATTTGCTTTCGGACAGGCGAGCGCGGCGCTGGCACGATCACTCGCCGACAGCTTGGCGCCGGCGACCGTGATCTGGGTGACCGATACCTGTGATCTGTCCGTCGCTGCCACGCAGAGCCGCCGCAGCATCGTCGGCACCAGCACCAGACGCCGGACTTTTTCCGCCTCGATGATGGAAACCGCCCGGGTCGCTTCGAAATGCGCGGCCCCGATGAACTGAGCACCGGCGACAAGGGTTTCGGCAAGCGCATAGAGTGTCAGCCCGTGCGCGAGCGGACCGGGGGCAAAGGTCAGGGTATTGCGGTCGATGCCGAAGAAGTGCTCGCCGATCGCCAGACTCCTTCGCCACGAGCCGCGATCGCGGACGATCGCTTTGGGCGTTCCTGTCGTGCCCGACGTGAACACGATCAGAAAGGGCTCGCTGTCTTTGCCGACCGCGAGCGGCTCTCGTTCCTTGCCATTGGTCTCGCGGAAGGTTCGCGTCTTGCCGCTTGCCGGGGCAAGGAGCGACAAGGCGGCGCCATCGGCGACGATGATGAGATCGGGAGACAGGCGATCGCGCATGGCTTGGCGCGCCGCTTCCGGCAGATGCGGGTCGATCAGTGCGACGCAGTTGCCGCCGCTGGTGGCGGCGAGAAAGGCGGCTGCGAAGAGCGGGTGATTGCCGGCCTCCAGCACAATCAGGCGCGTGCGGTCGCCCAGCACGCTACGGCGTTCGGCAATCCCAACCAGATCGTCGAAAGCTTCGGCAAGTGCGCCGGCGATGCAAGCGAGTTCGCCGAAAGTGAAAACCCGGCCCTCGATCTGGAAGGCCGGGGCATGCGGACGGTCTTCCGCGTGGCGATTGATCGCGGCGGCAAACGGCATCGGCTCAGGTGCGAACCGGCAGCAGCGGATAGCCGGCGTAGACGGCATGCGCGGCGAGCGTCGCGATTGCAGCCTTCAAGAGGTCGCCCGGGATGAAAGCGAGCGAGCCGGTGGCAACCGCCAGCAGCGGCGTGCCGGTGACGACCGAGACCCAGGGCATGCCGATCGCATAGAGCACGGCGATGCCGCCGAGGACGGACGCCAGGAAGAAGCCGATGAACTGGCGCGTTTCGGCCTGGCCTTCGCGCACGGTGCGCTCGGCGATGAGACCGGTAACGAAAGCGGCGACAACCCAGCCGACGATGAAGCCGCCGGAAGGGCCGGCGATGACCGCAAGGCCGCCGCGGCCGCCCGAAAGTACCGGCAGGCCGATCGCGACCAGAAGCAGGAACAGCAGGAAGGCAAGCGCCCCACGCTTGGCGCCGAGAATGCAGCCGGCGAGCATCACGCCCATGGACTGCGCGGTGATCGGCACCGGAATGAAGCCGAGCGTGATCGGCGGGATGAGGCCGAGCACGACGACGATCGCGGCGAAGAGGGCGATGAGGACGAGGTCTCTGGTGTTCATGCGGATCCGGTTCCCTTATGTATTAGTAGGCGCGAATTTATTGGCGGCGAAATCCGCGCGCGTCAATCGCAGCGGCAATCGTATCGGCGTCCTTGAGCGTCAGGATGATCAGCGGCCCGATGATCGTCAACGGTCTGACGGGTATCCCGCGGGCGCGATGGGCCTCGCGGATCGCCTCGTAGCGCGCAAAGATATCCGGGACGAAGCGCAGCACGAGCCCGAGCGCCAGGCTGACGTCGGCTGCCCGCACCAGGCCGAGGCGCTCGAGCGGGGTCAGCAGGATGGTGATCTCATCCATGAAGGCGCTGATCGTCGTCGTCGCCGTCACTGCGGCTGCAAGCAACACCAGCGCCATCAGCCGTAATGTCAAAGTCGCGACCTCGGCAACGGACAGATAAAAAAGATTGACGGCGGCCAGAAAGAAAATCGTCAGGAACACGAAGCCGACACGCTTGAGCGCGTCCTTCGGCGACAGCCCGACGGACAGATAGAGGCCGGCGGCTATGATGAAGGCGATCGTCTGAAGGGCGAGCGAGGAGCTGAGGAAGAGGCCGATGCTCAGCATCAGCAGCGCGACAAGCTTCGCCCGCACGGGCAGCCGGTGCAGCAGGCTGTTGCCCTCGATATACAGGCTCGTCAGCATCCGGCGATCTCGTGATAGTGGCGGATGGTCTCGCCTGGATTGCCGTCGGCGGTAAGTCGGCCCTCGTGGAAAAGCAGCAGCCGGTCGACATTTTCGACGAGCCCGAGATCGTGGGTGATCACCACCGTATCTTCCGGCAGGCCATCGATCGCGGCGGCGACACGGCGGCGGTTCCTGAGGTCGAGCTGGTTCGTCGGCTCGTCGAAGATCAGGATCTTCGGATCGGTGACGACGACGCTTGCCATGGCGACGAGTTGCGTCTCGCCGCCCGAAAGCTCGTGCACGCGCCGGCGAGCCAGATGCTCGATGCCGAAGCGTGACAACGCGCCTTGCATGCGGCGGTCGATCTCCTCGCGGGAGAGCCCGCGGTTCTTCAGTCCGAAGGCTATATCCTCGGCGACGATGGGCATGATCAGCTGGTGCTGTGGGTTTTGGAAGATGAAGCCGGCTTCGGAAAGCACGGCACGATCATCCGTGACCGTATCGAGCCCATTGACCCTGACGCTGCCGGAGGAGGGCTTGACCAGGCCGTTGATCAGCCGGGCAAACGTGGTCTTGCCGGAACCGTTGAGCCCGATGATGCCGATGCGCTTTTCGGCAAGCGTGAGCGTCAGGGGCTGCAATGCCACTCGCTCGCCGAAGCGGACCGCGCAATCGGTAAAGCGGATGTCCATCCCGTTCCTCGCTGTCTACGGCTCGCGCCGTTTTCGGGTTGCTCTATAGGCCAAGTCCGCCAACAAGGGCAATGCGGGTGATCTTCCGGATCCCGCGTTTGAATTATGGGAATAAAAGCCTATTCTTGTTGCCATGACGATTCGCCTTTCCAACAGCGACGCCCGTCGCATCTTCCTCGCCAAGCAGGGCCTTTCCGGCGCGCCGAACCGTGTGCTCGGCAAGGAGGGCCTGCTGAAGCTCATCCACGACATCGGCTTCGTGCAGGTGGACAGCATCGCCACCGTCGAGCGCGCCCATCACCAGATCCTGTTTGCCCGCAACCAGACCTATCGTCGGGAGCATTTGACGGCGTTGCTGGAAGACGATCGCGATCTGTTCGAACATTGGACGCACGACGCCTCGATCATTCCGAGCAGTTTTTTCCGCTACTGGAAGCATCGCTTCAAATGGGAAGGCGAGACGATCGTCGAGCGCTGGCAGAAATGGCGCGGCGAAGGTTTTGAGAAGGGCTGCGACGACACCTATGCCCGGATCGCCGAGGGTGGCCCGGTGCTGGCCCGCGACCTGAAGGAAGCCGAGCACGAATCCGGTGGCTGGTGGAATTGGCATCCCTCCAAGACCGCGCTCGAAGTGCTCTGGCGCACGGGCAAGCTCGCGATCGCGAGGCGCGAGAATTTCCAGAAGGTCTATGACCTGACCCAGCGGGTGATCCCGCCGCATCATCAGGACGGCGACGTCAGCCACCAGGAATTCATCGACTGGGCCTGCCGCAGCGCGCTTGAGCGCCTGGGCTTTGCCACCCACGGCGAGATCGCCGCCTTCTGGGATCTTGTCTCCCCGGATGAAGCGAAGACCTGGGTCGCCGAGCATCGCGATGAACTCGTTGAGGTGCAGATCGAGGCGATCGATGGCGGCCGCCCGCGCGCCGCCTTCGCCTTCACCGGTTTTCCGGAAACGCTGGGCGATATACCCGAGCCTCCCGGTCGCGTCCGAGTGCTCAGCCCCTTCGACCCGCTGCTGCGCGACCGCAACCGCACAGAAAGGCTCTTCGGCTTCTTCTATCGCATTGAGATCTTCGTGCCCGAAGCCAAGCGCGAATATGGCTACTACGTTTTCCCGCTGATCGAGGGTGACCGGCTGATCGGTCGCATCGACATGAAGGCGGACCGCAAGCGCGGCAGCCTTGATGTCCGCAAGCTCTGGCTCGAAAAGGGCGTCCGCGCCTCGGCAGGGCGCCTGGAGCGCATCGATGCGGAGCTTGAGCGGGTCGCCCGGTTCGCTGGCGTCGAGCGGGTCGAACGCCTCGAAGGCTGGAACGCGTCATTCACATGATATTTTCCTTGGCTTGAACCCGCGGCCTTCCTAAATGGAGGCAATAGATATCTCGATGCGGGAGCGCAGCACATGAACACCGATCTGATGAGCCTCTTCGATGCCGACGAGGCAACGATCCGCAAGGTTCTCTCGGAAACGCTCGCCGGTGCCGACGACGGCGAACTGTTCCTCGAACATGCCCAGGCGGAGGTGCTGTCCTTCGACAATGGCCGTCTCAAGGGCGGCAGCTTCAACACCGACCAGGGCTTCGGTCTTCGCGCCGTTGCCGGCGAGGCGGTCGGCTATGCCCATTCCGGCGAGCTTTCGCTGTCTGCGCTGCGCCGGGCCTCCGACGCGGTGGCCCAGGTGACGCGCGGCTATGCCGGCTCCTATGCCGCCGCCCCGCAGCGCACCAACAAGAAACTCTACGGCGACGAGAACCCGATCGGCGAGCCGAGCTTCGAGGCGAAGGTTGCCCTGCTGCAGGAGATCGACGCCTATCTGCGCGCCAAGGACCCGAAGGTCCGCCAGGTCACTGCGTCGATCGCCGCCAGCTGGCAGGTCGTCGATATCCTGCGCGCCGACGGCCATCGTGTGCATGACGTCAGGCCGATGACGCGCATCAACATCTCGGTCGTAACCGGCGATGGCGATCGCCAGGAAAGCGGCTCCTTCGGCACTGGTGGGCGCCGTGGTTTCGGCGATTTCGTCACCGAGGAGAACTGGAAGATGGGCGCCGACGAGGCGCTGCGTCAGGCACTGGTCAATCTCGAAGCCATCGATGCGCCGGCCGGCACCATGGACGTGGTGCTCGCCTCCGGCTGGCCGGGCGTCATGCTGCATGAGGCGGTCGGCCATGGCCTCGAAGGCGACTTCAACCGCAAGAAGACTTCGGCCTTTGCCGGCCTTTTGGGTGAGCAGGTCGCTGCCAAGGGCGTCACCGTCGTCGACGACGGCACCATTGAGGCACGCCGCGGTTCGATCTCGATCGACGACGAGGGCACGCCGTCCGGCTACAACGTGCTGATCGAGGACGGCAAGCTTGTCGGCTACATGCAGGACCGCCAGAACGCCCGCCTGATGGGCATGCAGCCCACCGGCAACGGCCGTCGCCAGGGCTACGCCCATGTGCCGATGCCGCGCATGACCAACACCTACATGCTCTCGGGCGACAGGACGCCGGACGAAATCATCGCCTCGGTGAAAAAGGGCATCTATGCCGTTTCCTTCGGCGGTGGCCAGGTGGACATCACCTCCGGCAAGTTCGTCTTCGGCTGCACCGAGGCTTATCTGATCGAAAACGGCAAGATCGGCGCGCCGGTCAAGGGCGCCATGCTGATCGGCAATGGCCCGGATGCGATGAAGCGGGTGACCATGGTCGGCAACGACACCAAGCTCGACACCGGCATCGGCAATTGCGGCAAGGCCGGCCAGTGGGTGCCGGTCGGCGTCGGCCAGCCGCACCTGCGCATGGACCAGATCACGGTCGGCGGCACCCAGGCGTAGCTTCGAGAGCGCTTGGCTTCACCGACGGTTCCGTCGCCTTGGGCGGAACTGCCTAAATCGCGCCGCTGCCTCAGCCGCGTGATGGCAGCATCATGCAATCATAGGAACGCTGCTTGAGCGCATCGCAGGCGGCCGCTGCTGCGTCGCGGCTTGAAAAGCCGACGAAGCGGGCGCGGTACACCGCATTGGCGCCTTTGCCGACAGCTTCCGTGTAGGGTGTGGCCCCTGCGAGCGGCGCACCGGCTTCCGAGCGTGCCTGGGCGAGCAGCATGCGTGCGGCCTCCGCTGACGGTGCCGCCGAAATCTGGATCTGCCAGCCGCCGGTCGTAGCCGGAACCGCAGCCGTCGTTTCGATCTCGGCAACCTCGGTCGGGCGTTCAGCAGGGATGGCGGTCGTGGCGGTTGCCGCAATCAGGGCCGCAACGGAATCCTGCTTGGCCCGCTGCGGCGCGGTGTAGGGCATAGGAACGTCCGATGTGCTGGCCGCTGCGACCTCGACCGGCGCTTCAACCACTTTGCCGCCACGCGTCGACGCCACGAGTTGCCGGCCGCCCTTGGCCGCCTTTCCGACATGGCGATCGAGAAGTGCAGCCATCTTGGCATCGCGGCTGCGTGCCGTCTTGCCGCCGAGCACGACGCCGACCACCCGGCGATTGCCGTCCTTGACGGCGCTGACGAGGTTGAAGCCGGAGGCGTTCGTATAGCCGGTCTTGATGCCGTCCATGCCCTCGTAGCGATACATCAGATTGTTGTGGCCACGGACCTTGCGGCCGCGGAAATTGAAGCTCTCGGTCGCAAAGAGCTGATACTCGCGCGGGAAGTCGCGCATCAGCGCGACAGCGAGCGTCGCCATTTCGCGCGCCGTCGTCACCTGCTGGCTCGCCGGCAAGCCCGAGGCATTGATGAACACGGTCTTGTTCATGCCGAGTTGACGCGCCTTGGCTGTCATCATCCGGGCAAAATTCGCTTCCGAGCCTCCGAGCTTTTCTGCCATGGCTGCGGCCGCATCGTTGCCCGAGCGCACGATCATCCCCATTACCGCTTCGCGGACCGTGATCGTCATGCCCGACTTGAGGCCGAGGCGCATCGGCGGTTTTGCTGCCGCCGCCTTCGACACCTTGATCTTGCTGTCCCAGGAGAGTTCGCCGCGCTTGAGCGCCTCGAAGGCCATGTAGACGGTCATCATCTTGGTCAGCGAAGCCGGGTGATTGAGGACATCGGGGTTTTCTGCCGAGAGAACCTTGCCGGTGCGTGCGTCGAGAACCAGGGAGGCGGTTCCGGCGATGGCGGTTGCAGACCCAAGGGCGAGAGCAAAGGTCGCCAGCAGGAGGCAGCGCAAGGTCTTCATGTTGGTCCCCGTCAAAGAGCGCCTTTGGACAGGCGCGAAGCTGTTTCGTTTTGTGACAAGATCCGTGGCTTTGCTGCAACTTTAGGGCGGAATGTAACATTCCTACGCTGTTTTCCGGGTTGTGGTAAATGGCTGATGAACATCCTTCCGTTCAACAAGGTTTAACGCCCTCGCCGTTAACTTTCCAGACTGTTAGGCCGCGCTGGCACCATGCGGGGCCAGATTTTGGGGGCGACCATCAAGGGCATGATCACGACAATTGTTTGCCGCGCCGCAATTGCCGGCGGGCTGGAAGTCGCCGGGGGCTTGAGCCGCACCGGGCTGATGGCCGGCGCGCGCGGGCAGGGGGCGATCTTTACGCTGCACCATGTCCGGCCGAAGCTTGCCCGTGCCTTCGATCCCAACGCCCATCTGGAGATCACGCCGGATTTTCTCGACGTCGCGCTACGGACGCTGAAGCACGACGGCTATCGCTTTGTCCCGCTCGAACACTTGTCGGAGGCCTTGGCCGCCGAAGGTGGACCGGTCGCCTGCTTTACCCTCGATGACGGCTACCGGAACAATCTGGAGCACGCTTTGCCGGTGTTCGCACGTCATCAAGCGCCTTTCACCGTCTTCGTCACCGGCGGGTTCGTTGATCGTACTCACACGCTCTGGTGGGAAACGCTCGCCGACATACTGGCGACGAACGAGACGCTGCGCTTCGACTTCGGCCAAGGCGTCGAGACGCTGCCGACGCAAGCGGCAGCGGAAAAGCAGGTCGCCTTCAGTCGCGTCGCGGCCTTCATTCACGGCCGTGATGAAGCGGCGGCGATTGCTTCACTCAATGCTGCGGCGATCGCGCACGGTGTCGATCCGCTGGCGATCACCGAACGATTGATTTTGGATCAGGCAGGGTTGCGGCAGCTGATCGAAAGCCCGCTGGCAGGCCTAGGCGCGCACACGATCAGCCATCGTTCTGTCTCGCGCCTGAGCGGCGACGACGCAAGGAGAGAGATCGCCCAGTCGGCGGAGCGCGTCGAGGCGGTTGCCGGCCGCCGGCCGCCGGCCTTCGCCTATCCCTATGGCGACGCACCCGCGGTCTCGGCGCGCGATCATCAGATCGTCGCCGATCTGGGTTTCACCCTGGCCGTCACTACCCAACCCGGCACGCTCACCGCTCGTGCGCAATCCAGCCCTTATGCCCTGCCGCGCATTTCATTGAACGGCCATTTCCAGCGCGCCCGCTACGTTTCGGCTCTGGCCTCCGGCATTCCGTTCCGCCTGGCCGCCGGTTAGAAAAGGTGACTTGGGCAGCCGAGTGCTTCGGCGTCAATTGAAGGCAAAAGCCATGAGGATGCTGTCCTGGTAAACACCATCGTGTTTCCAGTCGCGGACACGACGGCCTTCGATCTGGAAGCCAAACTGCGCGTAAAGCGCCCGGGCTGCAGCATTCTCATGAAGGACGGAAAGCTCGATGCGTTCCAGCCCTCGCTCGCGAGCGCGTTGCATCGCCAGTTGCAGGAGCCGGCTGCCGATTCCCTTCCCACGATAGATACCGAGGAGCCCCATGCCAAGGTCCCGACGTGCGCGCGAACGGGTGAGGCATCCAGCCGGATATCGCACCAGCCGACCACGTGATCGTCGACCGCGACGATCTGGGGCGCCCGGGCGCGACACAGGTCGCTCATGTATGTGGCAAAGCCGTCGAAGGGTGGTGCGCTCAGCCGTGAAAGCCAGCGGCTTTCCTGGGCGACCTCGTCGAGGCAGCGGTGACAGCCGGCTATATCGTCGAGCGTCGCGTCACGAACATCGATCGTCATCAAAAGGCACCCGACGAAAACGCCCGGAGGGGCCGGGCAAAGGGCAAATCTGCCCGGCCACCTGAGCGGCCGAGCGTCGTCGTTGCATCTGGCGTCTCTCTTGCGAGAGACAGGCAGGCCTCAGGGGTACATTCGCACCTTTTCCCATCCGCCTTCAGGCGTCGCCCGACGGAACTCCATCCGGTCATGCAGCCGGAATGGACGGTCGTGCCAGAACTCGATCGAGGTCGGGAGGATACGGAAACCCGACCAGTGGCTCGGACGCGGGATCTCGCCGAGCGCGTGGCGGGCCGTGTATTCGGCGACTGCCTTTTCCAGAGCGAACCGGCCCTCGAGCGGGCGCGACTGCTTCGAGGCCCAGGCGCCGATGCGGCTGCCGCGGGGGCGGCTCTTGAAATACTCGTCCGCCTCTTCGTCGGTCACGATCTCGACCGGCCCGCGCACACGCACTTGCCGCCGGAGCGATTTCCAGTGAAAGCACATCGCCGCCTTGCGGGCGCCAAGGATTTCCTGGCCCTTCTGGCTTTCGAAATTCGTGTAGAAAACGAAGCCGCGTTCGTCGAAGCCCTTGAGCAGCACCATGCGGACATTCGGCAGTCCGTCGCTGTCGACGGTGGCAAGTGCAACGGCATTCGGGTCGTTGATCTCGCTGCCTTCCGCGTCCTTCAGCCATGCGCCAAACAGGGAAAAGGGCTCATTTGATTCGGTGAAGTCACCGCTTGTTAACTCATTCGCCGCCATTATTGCGTTCCAATGCCGTGATGTCTGGCGCGGAAATACTTCGGGATGAACCCGATCGGTGTTTCCGCATCGAAAATGTCGGAGCCTGTATGTTGACCACTCGAGCAACGTGCGGCTCCAGCGAGTCTGACAGGATTGCCGTGCAAGACATAGCAAAGTGGATCGACGCCAAGAAGGGGTTTTCCTTCGCCTTGCTGCGTAGCGCGGCAATTTGCCTGCCGGTCCTGGCGCTTTCCGGCTGCATGGGCGCGGGTCTCGATCTCTTTGGCAGTGGCGTCGACCGTACCGTCTCGACCGGCACCGTTCCTCTCGCCAAAACCTCCGATGGCCTCTCCGATGCGGTCATGGTCCGCAATGCCGTAACTTCGGCCGAACTCGGCAGCGGCTCCATCAATCCGATCCCCTGGGCCAATGCGACTTCGGGCAGTGCCGGTGTCATCAGCAGCATTCAGGAAGACCGTGCGAGCGGTATGCTCTGCCGCCGTTTCACCACGACGCGCCATTCCTACGAGGGCATTGCAAAGTTCGATGGCAACACCTGCCAGGGTGGTGATGGCGCCTGGTATCTGACCAGCTTCGGCCCGCGCGCCTGAAGCGGGGCTTGGAAATCGGCGATTAACCACAAATCCCTAAAAGTGCGCGTGATCGCCCGCAGGTCTCATTCCAGCGCCGCGCGCACGGTCGCGGCTAACCACTATTTAGCAAGTTCTTTGGATCATCGGTGCTCAGTGGACGGGCGACAATGACGCCTTCAATCGGGGCATAAGGCGGGCGTCAGGGAGAGGCCGCCGATCAGAGAAGATGGTAGAAGCCATGCGTGATCCCTATGCGATCCTCGGTGTCCGGCGCAATGCCGGGCCGGACGAAATCAAGGCGGCCTGGCGTTCGCTGGCAAAGGCCGTGCATCCTGACCACAACCAGGACGACCCGACCGCCGCTGAGCGCTTTGCCGAGGCGGGCAAGGCCTACGAGCTTCTGCGCGATCCTAAGCTTAGAAGCCGCTACGACTATGCGCGCCGCGAGGCCGAGCTTCGTCGCATGGAGGCGATGAAGGCGAAGATGCGCGGCAATGCGCAAGAGGAGGCGCCTGTCGACGCGGAGACGGCCGAAGACGCCATCTCGCAGATCTTTGGCGCCGAGGCGCGTGCCAAGTCGGCCCGGCCATCGCCGAAGCCGGCGTCGAACCCATCGCCCAAGCCCGCGCCGAAACCGGCAGCCGCAAAGGAGCCGGAACGGCCTGCTCAAGCTGCCGAGGCAAAGCCTGAACCCGTGGCCGAAGCACAGCAGGAAGCTACCGCCAGGACGGAAACGCCATTGATGCAGCGCGCCGCAGCACCCGCAGCCGAACTCGTCGCCGCCATCGTCCGGCGCATCCGGGGTCGCGCGGCAAAAACCGCAGAGAAGGTGCCTGATCTTGCCGTCGATCTCACTGTCAGCATCGAGGATCTGATCAACCGCCAGCGCTTGACGATCGAGCTTCCGGATGGCGAGAGCCTGAAGGTGCAAGTTCCACCGGGCGCCGTCGACGGACAGACCATTCGCCTCGCGGAACAGGGCTATCGCGTCACCGGCATGAACCGCGGCGATGTCGTCGTCACGCTCCGGGTCGATCAGGGCGGCACCTTCCGCACCCGTGGCCTCGATCTGCTCACGACCTTGCCGATCGATCTGCAGGGGGCTGTCCTCGGCTGCGAGGAGCGCCTCGAAACGCCGGTTGGCCCGGTCAACGTCGTCGTGCCGGCCTGGTCCGGATCCGACAAGGTCATCCGCCTCACCGGCCAGGGCCTGCCTGGAACCTACGGTACCCACGGCGATCTCCTGGTGGAGTTGCGGCTGGTCCTGAAAGACGCGCCGGATGAGAAAGTGACCGATCTGATGAAGTCGCAGCGCGACGGACTCTATCTGTGATGGTCCATTTGTGACCGTTCGCTGACACTTTGAACCAATATTACGGGGACTAACAGTTCCTGATCTCAGGCGCGCTTGAACCACCCCTGCCACTATGCCATAGGCAATTCTCGACAATTTGCCGCACCCGTTTCGGTGGGGTGTCTATGACAGTTGTGAACTTTGGCACCGGCGCCGGCCGTTGCTGGAATTAGTATTGGGGACTTACCATGGCTCAGGCATCCGGTCTGATGAAGGGCAAGCGCGGCGTCATCATGGGCGTTGCAAACAACCGTTCCATCGCATGGGGCATTGCCAAGGCCATCCACGCGCAGGGTGGTGAAGTCGCGTTGACCTATCAGGGCGATGCGCTGAAGAAGCGCGTCGAGCCGCTGCTCGCCGAAATCGACGGCTTCATGGCCGGCCATTGCGACGTCAGCGACGAAGCCAGCATCGATGCGGTCTTCGATACGCTCGAAAAGCACTGGGGCAAGATCGACTTCGTCGTGCACGCCATCGGTTTCTCCGACAAGGACGAACTTACCGGCCGCTACGTCGATACTTCGCCCGAGAACTTCGCCAAGACGATGCAGATCTCGGTCTACTCGTTCACCTCGGTTGCCCGTCGCGCTGAAAAGCTGATGACCGATGGTGGCTCGATGCTGACCCTGACCTACTACGGCGCCGAAAAGGTCATGCCGAACTACAACGTCATGGGTGTCGCCAAGGCTGCGCTTGAAGCCAGCGTGAAGTATCTCGCGGTCGACCTCGGCCCGAAGAACATCCGCGTCAACGCGATTTCCGCCGGCCCGATCAAGACGCTGGCTGCCTCCGGCATCGGCGACTTCCGCTATATCCTCAAGTGGAACGAATACAACGCACCGCTGCGCCGTACCGTGACGATCGAGGAAGTCGGCGACGTCGGCCTCTACATGCTCTCCGACCTGTCGCGTTCGGTCACCGGTGAAGTCCACCACGCCGATAGCGGCTACCATGTCGTCGGCATGAAGGCTGTGGACGCGCCCGATATCTCCGTCATCAAGGACTGATCGAACCTCCGCTACCGGTTCGACGGCCTGCTGCCCGGAGGCATGTTGTGCTGATCTATGTGATCCGTCACGGACAGACCGACTGGAATGCCGAAAGCCGGCTCCAGGGGCAGAAGGACATCCCGCTCAATGATTTCGGTCGCCAGCAGGCGACCGGCAACGGTGTTGCGCTCGCCGGCATTCTCGGTGCAGACGCCGCGCATTTCGATTTCGTCGCAAGTCCGCTTGGCCGCACGCGCGAGACCATGGAGCTCTTGAGGCTGGCGATGGGGCTCGAACCCACCGCCTACCGGACCGACGAACGGCTGAAGGAGGTTTCCTTCGGCGACTGGGAAGGGCACACTCTTCCCGAGCTCAAACGCTCGGCGCCGCAAAGGATCGCCGAACGGCGTGCGGTGAAATGGGACTTTATCCCGCCGGGACCTGACGCCGAGAGTTACGAAATCCTGTCCTGGCGTGTTGCCGCCTGGCTGAAGGATGTAGCGAAGCCGACCGTCTGCGTCAGCCACGGCGGCGTCATCCGATCGCTTTTCAAGCTGTTTGGAGAGATGGAGGCTGAGGAGGCGGCGTCTGCGGCGATCCCGCAGGATCGTCTTCTGCGCATTTCCGGCGGTACTATCGGCTGGATCTGACGGCCGGAACGGTATCCGCCCCAAAAGCAATGCCAGGAAAAGTGCGAAACGCCTTTGCGTTCGGTATTGCGTAAGCCGAGGGGCGGGCCGCTTATTTACTGTACGATTTCGAGGTCGTTGATGACCCGCTTGCCATCGACTTCCGTGTAGAAGACCAGAACCTTCACGCCCGCCTTCAGGCCCTCGAAGTTGAATTCTTCGGGTGCCTGGTAGCTCTTGCCGTCATCGAGTTGGAGGCTGAGGCGTTCGGTGTCGACACCCGTAATGGTAGCTTCCACGTCAGCGCTTTCCGCAAGAGCGGACAAAGGCGAAAGCAAGCCAGCGGTGGCCATGAGCGCGGCAATGACAAAACGCATCTTTCTTGCCCTCTTCAACGATTCTGCGAACATTCTTGTCATCACCCTTGGCCCCCGATTGTGGCAAAAATTGCCTTGTAACTTGGCTTTTGGCCGTCAGGCCCCGGTTTTTTGGTGACCTGTCCGACGCCGGAAGACTGGACGGCGACGTCGTTTTTTTCAAGCGGGGGAACGCCGAAGTGGGGGACGCGGAATGCCGATTTCCCCATGAATCATGGGGTTTTCCAAGGATTTGTGACGAAAGCCAATCTTAAGACTCGCTCGCTACCTTTGGTTGGGGATCGAGGGGAAAAGATTGAAGATCATCGACGTTCTGCGCCAGCGCATTCGGGCGGCAGCCAGATTTGCGAAACCGTCGCTCATACCAGCGGCGATCGCCGGCCTCGTCGTGTTTGCCGGCGGCTATATCTATGAGCGGCAGAATCTCGAAAACTTCCAGAACGACCTCCGGATCGACGTCGAGAACGAACTGAACCTCATCGCCAATCGGTTGCAATCGGAGGTCAATACCAACATTGCGGCGCTGAACGGATTCGCCAACAGTATCGGCGTGCACCCGGCGATGACGGCTGACGATTTTACCGTCATGGCAACGAAGCTTCTTCTGCAGAACCCACAGATGGTTCGCGCTTCGGCGGCGCCTGCCGGCGTGGTATGGATCGCCTTTCCGCGTGAAAGCCAGCAATGGTTCGTCGGCACCGATTTCAACAGGTTCGGCGCGACGAGGCACGCCATCGAGCGTGCATCGTCGACGGTGAGGCCGGTGATGATCGGCCCCATTCGCCTGCCGAGTGGCCGCAACGGCTTCGAGCTTTTCCTGCCGGTCTTCTCCAAGATCCAGGGGCGGATGGAGCGCTGGGGCTACGTCGAGGCCATCATTGACGAGAATGCGCTTTACCGCGCCGCGCGTCTTTTGGAGGCAGGCACCGAAGCGCCGGACCTGACGAAGGATCATCGCCACGTCGATGTCCAACTCGCGATCAGGGACATCTCAGAAGAGGAGCGGATCCAGGATGCGTTCTTCGGTGAGGACGCGCTTTTTCGCAAGGCTACGGTGACACGCCGGCTGGATCTGGCGGGTGGCGCATGGGAACTCGCGGCCATGCCGGTTGGCGGCTGGGAGCAGCTTCCTAAAAACATCGAGAGCATTCGCCTCGCGATCGCCGCCGCTGTCGCCATCGTGGTGATCCCGATCCTTCTGACCGGCGGGCTTTTCAACGAGCGGCAGCGCAATATCGCCAAGCTGAAAGCGCGGGAAGGGGAGGTGATGACGCTGTCTCACCGGCTGAACCTCGCGCTCGACGCATCCAAGATCGGCATCTGGGAGATCGACGTCGAAACGCAGCAGCGCTCGTGGGACGATCGCATGTTCCACCTGCATGGGCTCGAGGCTCATCTGGAGGAGCCAACCTACGAGGAGTGGCGTGCGACCGTTCATCCCGATGACATAGGCATCGCCGCCAACGCGCTGTTCCGCAGCCTGGACGACGGACTGGAATACCGCTCGCAATATCGGGTTGTCCTGCCAGGCGGTGCCGTGCGCCATATTCGCAACGTCGGATCGAGCCATCGCGGCGCCGACGGTCGCGCAAAGGTGACCGGCATTAGCTGGGATGTCACCGACGATGTTATGAAGACCGAGCGGCTGACGGCGGCCAAGGCACAAGTCGACCAGCAGAACCTCGAGCTCGAGCAGGCGCTGAAGGGACTATACGAGCGCGAGCAGGATCTGGAGCTGCTCTCGCGCCGCCTCGACCTGGCGCTCGATTCCTATCGCTGCGGTATGTGGGAGGCGGACCTCGACAACGACGTCGCCTATTGGGACGAGCGCATGCACCAGCTTTACGGTCTGGTCTACTCGGATGGAGCCACGAACGAAGAAATCTGGCTCACAACGCTTCATCCCGATGACCGTTCGCCAGCGCTGGACGCGGTCAACCGCGCCATTGCAGCGGACGAGACCTACGTACACCAGGCACGTGTGGTTCTGCCCGCCGGCGGCGTCCGCCACATCCGCTCTGTCGGCAAGCTGCACGTGGCGCCGGATGGTGCCCGCAAGTTCGTCGGCATGGCGCTCGACGTCACCGAAGACGTGCTCATGACCGAGCAGTTGCGGGCGGCCAAAGCCATGGCGGACGCGAAGAACGCCGAGCTGGAACAGGCGCGGGTGCGAATCGAACACAACGCCCTGCACGATCCCCTCACCGGTCTCGGAAACCGCCGCATGCTTGACAAGGCGTTGGAGCGGCTGGCGAGGGCCGGCGATCACGAGGATATCGCCATCCTCCACATCGATCTCGACCGTTTCAAGCAGATCAATGACACGCTCGGCCACGCAGCCGGTGACGCCATGCTGATCCACGCCTCCGAAATCCTCCGGGCGAATACGTCGCCGGGCGATATCATCGCCCGCATCGGCGGCGACGAGTTCGTGGTCGCCGTCACCGGTGCACCGGGCGAGGGGGCGCTGGCGGCGCGCTGTGACCGGATCATCGCCGCTATGCGACAGCCGGTCGATTACAACGGCTTTCCCTGCCGCTTCGGGGTCAGCATCGGCGTTGCCGTCGGCCGTGGCGCAGAGATCGACGCGCGCAAGTTGCTTATCAATGCCGATATCGCGCTCTATCGCGCCAAGGAGGCAGGCCGTAATCGCTATCAGTTCTTCACCCAGGTGCTGCAGGCCGAAGTGGTGACCGCCAAGCGGATCGCCGACGAGATCCTCGAGGGCATCGAGAGGGACGAGTTCGAGCCCTGGTATCAGCCGCAATTTGATGCCACGACGCTTGCGCTCTGCGGGGTGGAGGCGCTGGTGCGCTGGAACCACCCACGTGAGGGCGTCCTCACGCCGGATCGCTTTCTCGGTATCGCCGAGGAGTTGAATGTTACGGCCGCACTCGATCGCCTCGTGCTCGAGAAGTCGCTGATCGACCACATGCGCTGGGCGGCCGCTGGCCTAAGGGTCCCCAAGATCTCGGTCAATGTTTCGGCGAAACGGCTTCAGGACGACGACCTGTTGTCCTCGCTCGAAGGCTTGAGCATCGCGCCCGGCCAGATCTGTTTCGAATTGGTGGAGTCGATCTTCCTCGACGAGAGCGACGATATCGTCGCCACCAACATCGAGGGCATCAAGAAGCTCGGCATCGATATCGAACTCGACGATTTCGGCACCGGACATACCTCGATCGTCAGCCTGCTGAAGATCAAGCCGAAACGGCTGAAGATCGACCGCCAGCTCGTCGTTCCGGTGCTGAGCGCCCGGCGCGAGCAGGCGCTGGTACGCTCGATCATCGAGATCGCCCGCTCGCTGAACATCGAGACCGTGGCCGAAGGCGTCGAGACGATGGCGCATGCGGAGATGCTCGGCATCCTCGGCTGCGACGTCCTGCAGGGCTATGCCTTCTCCCGGCCGTTGAGCGCGGAGAAGTTTCTCGCCTTTGCGACCGATCGCGGCCTGCGCCTGGCATCGTGACGAAGCGACGGCGGCAGGCGCAAAAGTCTTTCCCCGTCCCCGGCTTTCCACTAAGAGAGGGCATCCGCGTACGAAACGTACGACATTGCTTGCTTAAGGTCCGGTAGCCTTCATGTCGCATAACACTTTCGGTCATCTCTTCCGCGTCACCACCTGGGGCGAAAGCCACGGGCCGGCGCTTGGCTGCGTGGTGGACGGTTGCCCGCCCGGCCTTCGCTTCACCCTTGCCGAACTCCAGGCCTGGCTCGACAAGCGCAAGCCCGGACAGTCGCGTTTCGTGACGCAGCGCCGCGAGGACGATCTCGTCAAGGTCCTTTCGGGCGTGATGTTCGACGAGGACGGCGAGACGATGATCTCGACCGGCACGCCGATCTCCATGCTGATCGAGAACACCGACCAGCGCTCGAAGGACTATTCCGAGATCGCCAAGCGTTACCGCCCGGGTCACGCCGATTACACTTACGATCTGAAATACGGCATTCGCGACTATCGCGGCGGCGGACGTTCGTCGGCGCGCGAGACTGCCGCGCGCGTTGCCGCTGGCGGCATTGCCCGCAAGGTCGTTCCGGGCCTTGTGGTGCGCGGGGCGCTCGTCCAGATCGGCAAGCACAAGATCAACCGGGCCAACTGGGATTGGGCCGAGGTCAACAACAATCCCTTCTTCGCTCCGGATCCGGAGATCGTGCCGGTGTGGGAAGAATATCTCGACGGCATCCGCAAGGCAGGCTCTTCGGTCGGCGCGGTGGTCGAAGTGGTCGCCGAGGGCGTGCCCGCCGGCATCGGCGCGCCGATCTATGCCAAGCTCGATCAGGACATCGCCTCCAACCTGATGTCGATCAACGCCGTCAAGGGCGTCGAGATCGGCAACGGCTTCGGCGCGGCCGAGATCACCGGCGAGGAGAATGCCGACGAGATGCGCATCGGCGCCGACGGCAAGCCAGTCTTCCTCTCCAATCACGCTGGCGGTATTCTCGGTGGCATCGCCACCGGCGAGCCGGTGATCGCGCGTTTCGCCATCAAGCCGACCTCGTCGATCCTCACCGAGCGCCGCTCGGTCGACAGCGACGGAAACGAAGTCGATGTCGGCACCATGGGCCGCCACGACCCCTGTGTCGGCATCCGCGCGGTGCCGATCGGCGAAGCGATGCTTGCCTGCACCATCGCCGATCACTACCTGCGTGACCGCGGCCAGACCGGCCGTCTCAAGTAATTTGGGTCCGAGCAATTCGGCCTAGCGCAAATCGGGAAGAGCACCATGTCCTATGATCAGAAGCGTGTCGTCGATGCCATCCGCGCCTTCGAAGCCGGCGAAATCGTCGTCGTAACCGATGACGACGGCCGCGAGAACGAAGGCGACCTGATCGTCGCCGCGGTGCATTGCACGCCGGAAAAGATGGCCTTCATCGTGCGCCATACCTCGGGCATCGTCTGTACGCCGATGCCGCGCGAGGAGGCAAAACGCCTCAACCTCAACGCCATGGTCGCGGAAAACGATTCCGCCCATACGACGGCCTTTACCGTCTCGGTCGATTTCAAGCACGGCACGACGACGGGCATCTCCGCCGACGACCGCACGCTGACGGTGCGCAACCTCGCCAATCCCAATGTCGGGCCGACGGACTTCGTCCGCCCGGGCCACATCTTCCCGCTGGTCGCGCGCGAAGGCGGCGTTCTCATGCGCTCCGGTCACACGGAAGCCGCCGTCGACCTCTGCAAGCTCGCAAGCCTGCCGCCGATCGGTGTGATCTGCGAACTCGTCAACGACGACGGTACTGTCATGCGTGGACCCCAGGTCGCAAGCTTTGCCGAGACCCACGGCCTGAAGCAGGTTTCTGTCGCCGACCTCATCGCCTATCGCCAGCGCAAGGAAACGCTGATCGAACACGGCGGCTCCTTCGATATCGAAACGCCCTATGGTCCGGCCAAGGGGCATTCCTATTCGCTACCCTGGGATCCGATGCAGCATCTCGCCGTCGTCTTCGGCGACATCCGCGACGGCGTCGATATTCCGGTTCGCCTGCATCTCGAAAATGTCGGTGCCGACGTCTTCGGCAAGGACTGCCAGATCGATCGCATCATGAAGCGCATCGCCGAAGAGGGCAGGGGGGTGATCGTCTACCTGCGCGAAGGGTCGGTTGGTGTCGGCGTGTCGCAGACCGCCCGCAAAGGCAAGCACGAACGCGAAGCGCATGACGAGGCGCAGGCCCGCGAGAACGAGTGGCTGGAAATCGGCCTCGGCGCGCAGATCCTGAAAGACCTCGGGATCAGCTCGATCCGGCTGCTGGCTTCGCGGGAGCGGCACTATGTCGGCCTTGAAGGTTTCGGCATCAAGATCGCCGGAACCGATATCATCTGAGAACGCAAAGCCCGGACAGTCGATCCGGGCTTTCCTCTTCCGGGTTGGTACTGGGCCATTAAAAAAGCCGCGCTTTGGGCGCGGCTTTTCGTTGGAAATCGCAGTCCGGTCAGGGCAGCGCGTCGTAGCCTTCGCCGAAGCCCTTGAGGTCGACGGGGATGCCGATGCCTTCTTCCGGCGACTGGAAGACGATGAAGGTCGCCGTTGCGCCGGAGCGGAAGGTCTTCAGCAGCTCGTCCTCGAGCACGACCTCGGCGTAGCAACCGTCGGAGAAGCAGCGCACGAAATAGGCGCGGCCGATATCCTTGCCGTCGACGTTGAGGCCGAGGCCGTTCGGCAGCAGTACGCCGAGCGGGGCGAGCACGCGCAGGATCTTCGCCTTGCGATCCGCCGTCTTCAGCACGACGACCGAGAGGCCGACTTCCGGCCGGTCTTCGGCAATGACGTTCTGCATCAGCGCGCACTGGTCGCTGGATGCGCCCGCCGGCTGATCGCAAACGATCGACCACGCACCGTGATTTGACTTGACCGTGCCGGGTGCTCCGGCGGGTTGCTGGGCCAGGCTCTGAACGGGGAGTGCGAGAACGGCAAGGCCGAAGGCGGCGTAGGCCGACAGTCGCGAAAAGAGGGGCAGGCCCATGTAAACCTCAAAACGTCGAATCATCAGGGCTATTCTTGAAGCGCGTGGGAATAAATGAAAAGCCCTGCGGGGCACATTCCAGCGTCATATGGCGGAAATTGGGCGCGTTAAACACCCTATCCTGTGTGTTGCCGGGCGAGCCGCATGCAATCACACTGCTGGAGGCGGAGAAGACGTCATATAAGTCGATTCGCGACGGCTTCTAAGGGGTGCCTGTGTGAAAAGATGCGTTTGTGCAAAAATGCCGCATGGGGTTGATTGGTCAGATGTTGCGGCATCGGACAAACTGTGGTTTGAAGCGCAGCAGTATCGCAGGGATTCTGCGTTCCGGTTTGATCCTGATCAAGCGCATTGGGGAGACACATTGTGAAAAACAAGGCTTATGCAGTTCTGGCAGCGCTTGCCTGTCTGCTTTTTGCTTCGAGCGCCTTTGCTGACAAGCCTGTCGAGTGGCAGACGAACTTTCAGCAGGCCGCTACGGGCATCATGGAAGAAATCACGTGGTTTGAACATTATACCCTGTGGTTCATCATTCCGATCACCCTCTTCGTTCTCCTCCTGCTGGTCATCGTCGTGGTCAAGTTCCGCGAGAGCGCCAACCCGGTCCCCTCCAAGACCAGCCACAACACCGCGATCGAAGTCGTCTGGACCGTCGGTCCGGTTGTCGTGCTTCTGTTCCTCGCTATTCCGTCTTTCCAGCTTCTGACCGCGCAGCTTACGCCGCCGGCCAATCCGGACCTGACGCTCAAGGCGACCGGCAACCAGTGGTACTGGTCCTATGAATATGAAGTCGGCGAAAGCCCGCTCTCCTTCGACAGCATCCTGATGAAGGAAGGCGATCGCGCCGCCCTCGGTAAGGAAGACAAGAAGGAATATCCGCGCCTGCTCGCCGTCGATAACGAAGTTGTCATTCCGGTCGGCAAGACGGTTCGCGTCCTCGTCACCGCTGCCGACGTGATCCATGCCTTCGCAATGCCTGCCTTCGGCGTGAAGATCGATGCCGTTCCCGGTCGCCTCAACGAAACCTGGTTCAAGGCTGACCGCGAAGGTCTCTACTATGGCCAGTGTTCCGAGCTCTGCGGTAAGGACCACGCTTACATGCCGATAGCGATCCGCGTGGTTTCGCAGGAAAAATACGACACCTGGCTCGCAGCCGCCGCCACCAATCTCGGCGATGCGAACAAGGCGCTCATGGCGTCCATCGATGCGGCCAAGACCGTCGATGTCGCCGCTAACGCCGCACAGTAATTCGGAAGGGGAGCTCGACCCATGGCTGGAACAGCCGTTCATCAAGATCAACGCCATGATCACTCCGATCATGGCCACGCAGACCACGCGCACAAGCCTCTGAGCTTCTTCCAGCGCTGGTTCCTGTCGACCAACCACAAGGACATCGGCACGCTGTACCTGATCTTCGCGATTTTCGCGGGCATCATCGGCGGCACGCTTTCGGTGTTCATGCGCGCCGAACTGCAGGAACCTGGCATCCAGATCTTCCACGGTCTGGCGCAGATGGTCTACGGTTTCGAAGGTGATGCTGCCATCGACGGCGGCAAGCACATGTTCAACGTGTTCACGACCGCTCACGCGCTCATCATGATCTTCTTCATGGTGATGCCGGCGCTGATCGGCGGCTTCGCCAACTGGATGGTGCCGATCATGATCGGCGCGCCGGACATGGCGTTCCCGCGCATGAACAACATCTCCTTCTGGCTGATCATCCCGGCATTCCTGCTGGTACTGCTTTCGATGTTCGTGGAGGTACCTGCCGGCTCCTATGGTGCAGTCGGGGGGTGGACGATTTATCCACCATTCTCGACAGCGGGCATGCCCGGGCCGGCCATGGACTTCGTGATCCTCGGTCTGCACATCGCCGGCGCATCCTCGATCCTCGGTGCGATCAACTTCATCACCACGATCCTGAACATGCGCGCTCCGGGCATGACGCTGCACAAGATGCCGCTCTTTGCCTGGTCGGTTCTGATCACCGCCTTCCTGCTCCTGCTCTCGCTGCCGGTTCTGGCAGGCGGCATCACCATGCTGCTTACCGACCGCAACTTCGGCACGGCCTTCTTTGCGCCGGCAGGCGGCGGCGACCCGATCCTGTTCCAGCACCTGTTCTGGTTCTTCGGTCACCCGGAAGTGTACATCCTGATTCTGCCGGGCTTCGGCATCGTCAGCCACATCGTTTCCACTTTCTCGCGCAAGCCGATCTTCGGTTACCTCGGCATGGCCTACGCCATGGTCGCGATCGGCGCCGTCGGCTTCATCGTGTGGGCGCACCACATGTACACCGTCGGCATGTCGCTCGACACGCAGCGCTACTTCGTCTTCGCGACGATGGTCATCGCTGTTCCGACGGGCGTTAAGATCTTCTCGTGGATCGCGACGATGTGGGGCGGTTCGATCCGCTTCACGACCCCGATGGTCTGGGCGATCGGCTTCATCTTCCTGTTCACCGTCGGTGGCGTCACGGGCGTTCAGCTCGCCAATGCCGGCCTCGACCGCTCGCTGCACGACACTTACTACGTGGTTGCTCACTTCCACTACGTTCTGTCGCTCGGCGCCGTGTTCGCGATCTTCGCGGCCTGGTACTACTGGTTCCCGAAGATGACCGGCTACATGTACTCCGAGTTCGTCGGAAAGCTGCACTTCTGGGTCATGTTCATTGGCGTGAACCTGATCTTCTTCCCGCAGCACTTCCTCGGCCTCGCCGGCATGCCGCGCCGCTACATCGACTATCCGGATGCCTATGCCGGCTGGAACATGGTTTCGTCCTACGGCTCCTACATCGCAGCCGTCGGTGTGCTGATCTTCCTCTTCGGCGTCTTCGAAGCCTTCGCCAAGAAGCGCGTCGCAGGCGACAACCCGTGGGGCGAGGGCGCGAACACTCTGGAATGGCAGCTGTCTTCGCCGCCGCCGTTCCACCAGTGGGAACAACTCCCGCGCATCAAGTGACGGGCAACGAACAGAAGCCGCCGGTTCCGGCGGCTTCACCCCGCCGCGAAACCGGCGATACACGGCCATTGCGGCCGGGACTTGCACAGGGACACGACATGACGGTCATCGACAATCACGAAGCAGTCGGCATGGAAGGCGTTGCACGCCTGTCCGAAGCCTCTGCACGCGATTATTTCGAGCTTCTGAAGCCGCGTGTCATGTCACTCGTCGTCTTTACGGCGCTCGCTGGGCTGGTGCTTGCGCCGGGCCATATCAATCCCTTCATCGGTTTCATCGCCATTCTCTGCATTGCCGTCGGCGCAGGTGCGTCCGGCGCGCTGAACATGTGGTATGACGCCGACATCGACGCGGTCATGACCCGTACCGCCAAGCGCCCGATCCCGGCCGGCAAGATCCTGCCGCAGGAAGCGCTGGCTTTCGGGCTGACGCTTTCCGCCTTTTCCGTGATCATCCTCGGGCTCGCCGTCAATTGGCTCGCAGCCGGGTTGCTCGCCTTCACCATCTTCTTCTACGTGGTCATCTACACGATGTGGCTGAAGCGCTCGACGCCGCAGAACATCGTCATCGGCGGTGCCGCCGGTGCTTTCCCGCCGATGATCGGCTGGGCCTGCGTCACCGGCGCCGTATCGATCGAGAGCATCGTTCTCTTCCTGATCACCTTCCTGTGGACACCGGCGCATTTCTGGGCGCTTGCCCTCTTCAAGATGGGCGATTACGGCGCCGTCGGCGTGCCGATGATGCCGAACGTCTGCGGCCAGGCGACCACCAAGAAGCAGATCGTCATCTATGCCGTGCTGACTGCGCTCATCGGTATCTGTCCCACCTTGCTCGGTTTCGCGAGCATCGGTTACGGCGCCGTCGCAACGGGTCTCGGTCTGGGCTTCGTCTGGTATTCGATCGGCGTGCTGCGCATGCCGGAAGCGGATGAGCGCATGGTGCCGGCCAAGAAGCTGTTCGCATTCTCGATCATGTATCTGTTCGTGATCTTTTCCGCCCTGATGGCGGATCACCTGATCGTCAATATCTGGCTGAATGCCGGGAGTATTGCCTGATGGAAACCGTCAAGCTCACTGAAGCCCAGAAGAAGTCACGCCGCGGTCGCAACATCGCGCTCGGCTTCGTCCTCGCAGGGCTCGTCGTCCTGTTCTACATCGTCACGCTGATCAAGTTCGGCAACGGCATGGTCAACTGAGGCGGGATGGCATGACGAATTCACCGGAAACCACGCCCAAGCAGCGCTCGAACCGCGTCGTCGTCGGCACCTGCCTCGCCTTCGTCGCCGGCATGGTCGGCATGGCCTATGCGGCCGTGCCACTCTACGACATGTTTTGCCGGGTCACCGGTTATAACGGCACCACGCAGCGCGTCGAGCAGGCTTCCGACGTCATCCTGGACGAAAAAGTGAAGGTCACCTTCGACGCGAACACCTCGGGCGGTCTGCCCTGGGAGTTCAAGCCGGTCCAGCGCGACATCGATATCCGCATCGGCGAGACCGTGCAGGTGATGTACCGGGCGAAGAATCTTTCGTCGAAGCCGACGACAGGCCAGGCGACCTTCAACGTCACGCCGATGCAGGCCGGTGCCTACTTCAACAAGGTACAGTGCTTCTGCTTCACCGAGACGACGCTGCAGCCGGGAGAGGAGATGGAGATGCCGGTGGTATTCTTCGTCGATCCGGACATGGTCAAGGCGGTGGAGACCAAGGACATCAAGACGTTGACGCTTTCCTACACCTTCTACCCGCGCGAACCGTCGAAACCGGTGGCGCAGGTGAAGACGGAAGAGAACAAACTTTGACTGGAGGTCCTTTTCGGCTATGCCGGAAGGGCGACAAGAGAGAGACATATCGGGGATTACTGACATGGCCGGTGCGCATCAGAAGAATCATGACTACCACATCATCGACCCGAGCCCCTGGCCGTTGCTTGCCTCGATCGGCGCCTTTGTCATGGCGTTTGGCGGCATTTGCTACATGCGCTACCTCGCGGGCAGCTCGCTGAAGATCTTCGGCCTCGAGCTTGCCAACGTCTGGATCCTGCTCGCCGGTCTCATCATCGTTCTCTACACCATGTTCGGCTGGTGGTCGGACACGGTGAAGGAAGCGCACGAGGGTCACCATACCCGCGTCGTGTCGCTGCACCTGCGCTACGGCATGATCATGTTCATCGCTTCGGAAGTGATGTTCTTCGTGGCCTGGTTCTGGGCCTTCTTCGATGCGAGCCTGTTCCCGGGTGAAGCCATCCAGGCAACACGCGCCTCCTTCACCGGCGGCGTCTGGCCGCCGAAGGGCATCGAAGTGCTCGACCCGTGGCACCTGCCGCTCTACAACACCGTCATTCTGCTGCTCTCGGGCACGACGGTTACTTGGGCACACCACGCGCTCTTGCACAACGACCGCAAGGGCCTGATCTCTGGCCTGTCGCTGACGGTTGCGCTCGGCGTGCTGTTCTCTTTCGTCCAGGGCTACGAATACGCCCACGCTCCGTTCGCCTTCAAGGACTCGATCTACGGCGCGACCTTCTTCATGGCGACCGGTTTCCACGGCTTCCACGTCCTGGTCGGCACGATCTTCCTGCTCGTCTGCCTCGTCCGTGCGCTCCGTGGCGACTTCACGCCGAAGCAGCACTTCGGTTTCGAAGCCGCAGCCTGGTACTGGCACTTCGTTGACGTTGTCTGGCTGTTCCTCTTCTTCTCCATCTACATCTGGGGCAGCTGGGGTGCGCCGATCGCTCACGGCTAATTTCGTGAGCCTGTAAGTCTTCGAACAAGGCGGTTGCAGCCATGCAGCCGCCTTGTTCTTTTGGTGGTCTGCGCCAAGGGAACACACCGGGGAGGCGCGCAATGCGGGTTGCATCGATTGCAGGCACGGCGGTTCTGGTCGGATGCGTTTCGGCCACGGCGGCCGATGTCGCCGATCGGGTCGTCGTTCACAAGGAAAGGCGGCTGTTGCAGCTCTTCCGCGGCGTCCAGATGATCCGCGAATACACGGTGGCGCTTGGCGGCAACCCCGTTGGCCACAAGCGGCAGGAGGGCGACGAGAGGACGCCGGAAGGGCTCTATTCTCTCGACTGGCGCAATCCAGGCAGCGGCTACTACAAGTCCATTCATGTCTCCTATCCGGCGCCGGCCGATGTCTCTGCCGCTGCCGCAAGCGGTGTCGATCCGGGCGGCATGATCATGATCCATGGTCAGCCCAATTATTTCGGTTGGCTGGCGTTTTTGACGCAGCGCTACGATTGGACGAACGGTTGCATTGCCGTTACCAATGCCGAAATGGAAGAAATCTGGGCAATGGTTCCCAACAACACGCCAATCGAGATCAAGCCGTGAGCGAAGACAAGGCACATTTCCCGCCGGTGGACCCGGTGATGACAGGGATCAAGGGACTTTGCCCGCGCTGTGGCCAGGGCAAGCTGTTCGACGGTTTCCTCAAGGTGAAGCCGACCTGTGCGAGCTGTGACCTGGACTATCGCTTTGCCGATTCCGGCGACGGCCCGGTGGTGTTCGTGATCCTGATCGTCGGCTTCGTCGTCGTCGGTGCGGCGCTGTGGGCGGAGGTCAATTTCAACCCGCCGCTCTGGCTGCATTTCATCTTGTGGATCCCGCTTGCGGTCATCCTCAGCCTTGGGCTGACACGGATGCTCAAGGGCGTTCTGATCAATCTGCAGTACCGCAACAATGCGCGCCCGGGCGAGATCGACCGTGGCTGAGATCGAAGTCAAGAAGCGCAGCCTTCTCGGACGCCTCGGCGCTTTCTTTTTGCTCGCCGTTGTCTTCGCCACCCTTGTTTCGCTCGGCACCTGGCAGATGCAGCGGCTGCATTGGAAGGAAGGCCTGCTGACCGCAATTCAGGAGCATCGGTCGGCGCCACCGGTGCCACTCGCCGACATCGAGAAGATGCTCGCCGAGGGCGGTGACATCGACTACCGCACCGTCACGGTGACCGGCAGATTCGACCACACCAAGGAGCGGCATTTCTTCGCCACGTTCAATGGCCGCACCGGCTATTACGTCTTCACGCCGCTCCGGTTGGACGACGACCGCTTTCTCTTCGTCAATCGCGGTTTCGTGCCTTTCGAGCAGAAGGATGCGTCGACCCGTCTTGCCGGTGAGCTTCCCGCCTTCGTCGGTGTCGTCGGCCTTGCACGGCCCAAGCTCACCGAAAAGCCATCGTCGCTCGTTCCGGACAATGATCTCGCCAAGAACATCTTCTACTGGAAGGACCTCGACACGATGGCATCATCGGTCGGCCTCCCCGCCGATAAGGTCGTGCCGCTGTTCGTCGATGCCGATGCGACGCCCAATCCCGGCGGCCTGCCGATTGGCGGTGTCACCCAGTTCGACCTGCCCAACAACCACCTGCAATATGCCCTGACCTGGTATGGTCTTGCGGCGGCACTGGTGCTGGTCAGCGGTCTTTACGCGCTACGTCGCGGGCGATAGCCCAGGCGACGGCACTGTGCCAACCCTGCCGGTAGCATGACGGCGAGGAACAAGGGTGGCGGTCTTCGCAAACGCCCTGCTTCCTCGTGTTGGAGATGCTCCTGCGGACCAGGCCCCAGAGGAGGGTTGTCTTCCGCATGACGCCGGAGCAGGCGGAGGCAACACGGGGGCTGGCGACAAACCAGGGGCTCTATAACGGCTTTCTTGCCGCTGGCCTGTTCTGGTAGCTGATCCAGTTGGAACCGTCCTTTGCCTTCGAGCTGAAGGTGTTCTTCCTTGTGTGCGTGGTCGTTGCCGCTATATATGGCGCTTGGTCGGTCATGCCGCGCATCCTCTTCATCCAGGGCGGCCCGGCGATCGCAGCGCTTGTTTTCCTTCTAGTGGCATTCTGATCCATGGCATCATCAGCGGCAGCAAAATCCCCGATCACCATTCGCCTCTGCGGTCCGCGCGGTTTCTGCGCCGGCGTCGACAGGGCCATCCAGATCGTCGTTCTGGCGCTGAAGGAGTTCGGCGCCCCGGTTTATGTCCGTCACGAGATCGTGCACAACCGCTATGTCGTCGAGGGACTCGAGGCCAAGGGCGCGATCTTCGTCGAGGAACTCGACGAGATCCCGCCGGAGCACCGCAAGCAGCCGGTCGTCTTTTCGGCCCACGGCGTGCCGAAATCCGTGCCCGCGGATGCCGACGCCCGCAATCTCTTCTATCTCGACGCCACCTGCCCGCTGGTCTCCAAGGTCCACAAGCAGGCAATGCGCCACAACCGCCTCGGTCGGCACGTCGTGCTGATCGGCCATGCCGGCCACCCGGAAGTGATCGGCACCATGGGACAGTTGCCCGAAGGCGCCGTGTCGCTGGTCGAAACGGTCGAGGATGCCGATGTGTACCAGCCGCCGGATCCGGACAATCTCGGTTTCGTCACCCAGACGACGCTCTCTGTCGATGACACCGCCGGCGTCATCAAGCGGCTGCACGAGCGCTTCCCGAACCTGACCGCGCCGGCTGCCGACTCGATCTGCTACGCCACCACAAACCGCCAGGAAGCGGTGAAGCAGGCAGCACCCGGCTGTGACCTGTTCCTCGTCGTCGGTGCGCCCAACTCATCCAATTCCAAGCGTCTGGTCGAAGTGGCGTTGCGAGCGGGCGCGAAGAAATCGGTGCTGGTACAGCGTGCGTCGGAAATAGACTGGGACGAGATGGGCGATATCGCAACGGTGGGCCTGTCGGCAGGCGCCTCGGCGCCTGAGGTGATTGTCAACGAGATCATCGAGGCCTTCCGCGAGCGTTACGATGCAAAGGTCGAACTTGCCGATACCGTCGAGGAAAACGAAAACTTCCTCGTCAATCGCGAGATCCGCCACGTGCCGCTGACCGCCGCCGACATGGCCTTCGTCAACGGCGAATAATCACATTCCTTGCCCGCATATTCTTGAGAGTGGAAAACCTTGGCAGTTTACACCGATATCACGGAAGACGATCTCTCCCGTTTTCTAACCGCCTATGACGTCGGCCAGCTGACCTCCTACAAGGGGATCGCCGAGGGCGTGGAGAACTCCAACTTCCTGCTGCACACGACCAAGGGTTCCTACATTCTCACGCTTTACGAAAAGCGGGTGAACGCCGGCGACCTGCCGTTCTTCCTGGGCTTGATGCATCACCTTGCCGAGCGAGGGCTGTCTTGCCCGCTGCCGCTGCCGCGGGCCGATGGCGAACTGCTTGGTGAGCTCTCGGGCCGCCCGGCCGCCGTCATCTCCTTCCTCGAGGGTATGTGGCTTCGCAAGCCCGAGGCAAAACACTGCCACGAGGTTGGCAGGGCGCTTGCCGCCATGCATCTCGCCGGTGAAGGCTTCGCGCTGAAGCGCGCCAACGCGCTCTCGGTCGGTGGCTGGCGGCCCCTCTGGGTCAATTCCGAGGCGCGCGCGGACGAGGTGCAGTCGGGTCTCAAGGACGAGATCTCGGCGGAACTCGAGCATCTGGAGCGCCATTGGCCGAAATCCCTGCCTGACGGAGTGATCCACGCCGATCTCTTCCCGGACAACGTCTTCTTCCTCGGCGACAAGTTGTCCGGCCTGATCGACTTCTATTTCGCCTGCAACGACTATCTTGCCTATGACGTCGCCGTCTGCCTGAACTCCTGGTGCTTCGAGAAGAATGGCTCTTACAACATCACCAAGGGCATGGCGATGCTTTCGGGCTACGAGAGCGTGCGCAGGCTGACGCCAGCCGATGTCGATGCGTTGCCGCTGCTCTGCCGCGGTTCGGCGTTGCGCTTCTTCCTGACGCGGCTCTACGATTGGCTGATGACGCCCGCTGGCGCGCTCGTGGTCAAGAAGGATCCGCTCGAATATCTGACGAAGATCCGCTTCCACCGCGCCATCGCTTCGAGCGCGGAATACGGCCTGAGACGCGAAGAGGGCCGGGCATGAAACATGTCGATATCTTTACCGACGGCGCCTGCTCCGGCAATCCGGGGCCGGGCGGGTGGGGCGCAGTGCTGCGCTACGGTGAGGTGGAAAAGGAACTCTCGGGCGGCGAGGCGGAAACGACCAACAACCGCATGGAACTTCTGGCAGCGATCTCGGCGCTCGACGCGCTGAAGAGCGCCTGCGAGGTCGATCTGCATACCGACAGCAAATATGTGATGGACGGTATCTCCAAGTGGATCCACGGCTGGAAGAAGAATGGCTGGAAAACCGCGGACAAGAAGCCGGTGAAGAACGGCGAGCTCTGGCAAAGGCTGGACGAAGCCAACCGTCGCCACAAGGTGACGTGGCATTGGGTCAAGGGCCACGCCGGCCATCCGGAAAACGAGCGCGCTGACGAACTCGCCCGCAAGGGTATGGAACCCTACAAGAAGGGGCGCCGTTCGGACTCTCTTCTCGTGAAATAAAAAAACGGGCCGTTGAGGCCCGTTTTTCATTTGCCCTACTTCTGCGCTCAGAGCTGCTCGAGCATGGCGGCAGCGCCCGAAACGGTCGCCTGTCCGGGGCTTTCTTCGAGATTGAGCGATTTCACGACGCCATCTTCCACCAGCATCGAATAACGCTTCGAGCGGACGCCGAGCGTTCCGGCCGACAGGTCGATGTCCATGCCGAGCGCCTTGGTGAAGGCGGCGTTCCAGTCGGAGAGGAAGTGGATCTTGCCCATGCCGCCGGACGCGGTTGCCCAGGCGCCCATCACATGCAGGTCATTGACCGAGACGACGGCGATATCGTCGATGCCGCGGGCGAGGATCGCGTCGCGGTTTTCGAGGTAGCCGGGCAGATGGTTGAGCGAGCAGGTGGGCGTGAAGGCGCCGGGAACGGCGAAAAGCACGACGCGCTTGCCCGCAAAGAGCTGATCGGTGGTGACCTCCACCGGACCGTCGGCGGTTTTTTCCTTGAAGGTTGCGGCTGGCAGTTTGTCTCCGACGGCAATGGTCACGGCACTCTCCTTGCGTTGCTTGCGTCCTTGCTTCTCCGCACGCGTCGGAGAACTCGGCGGACTATAGATATGGCCTAATCAAAGGCAAGGGTCGTCTCCATGCTGCGGCCCTTGGCGCGTATGGTAACAACGATCGGTTTGCCCTTGAGTTCCCTGTCTTTGCCGGAAAGGCGGACGGGAACGGCAGCGCCGAGGCTCGCCTCGCCCTCGACCGCGATCTCGGGCTTGCCGAAGGAAACCCCGGTGGGGCCGGCCAAAAACAGCTCCGGATGGTCCGCGCCGTCCGGCAGATGCACGGAAAGGCGCAGCAGGGCCTTTTCGGCATCATAGTGGCTCGCCGTGACGGCGAAGTCCTTGGAAGGCGCTTCCGGCAAAGCAGCGACGGCGTCTTCGATGCGCGCGCTATCGAGCGGATTGTCGAAGTCGCCCGCTTTCAGCGCCAGCGTCAGTTCGCCTTGGACCGGGATGCAGATGTCCTCGCAGATGCCGAGAAACACCGAGGCGCGAAGCGTGACGTCGCCCGTGCCTTGGACCCGCTTCAGTGCCAGCGGGAAAGCGACCGGCTTGTCGTAGCCGACATAGCGCACCACGCCATCGTCGAACGTCTTCGGTACCGGGAATCCGACCTTTTCGAGCACGACGCCGCTTGCAGGGTCGATCGTCACTTGCGGGGGAATGCCGCTTGCGCCCGGTTCACGCCAGTAGGTTTTCCAGCCGGCATTGAGCTTGACTTCGAGCGTTGCGGGGATCGTCCCATCTTGCCTGGGCTGCGCCGCGACGAGGCGGATCATGCCGCCGGGGGAGGTGACCCATTCGCTGGTGGCGGCCTCTGCGGCGGGGCCAAGAAAAAATCCGGCGACGAGGCTTGCCGCGCCAATCAACTGGGCCATGTTGTGGTGTGTGGGGCACTGGGTCATGCCGGAAGCAATATCGCTTTTGCCGGTGCGGCTCCAGACGCTCCAAAGAGAGCAACGATCATAATCACTTGATCGGACACGGCGAAGTGAACGCCGTGCGTGCAATATTTCCAGGCCGCGACGCAGAGGCGCTTTTCATTTCGCGGCGAATTGATAGGCTGTTCCCATGATGTCGACTCCGATGGCGCAAAAGAGACGGGAGCGAGGTTTCCTTGACGGTCAGTTCCTGATCGCCATGCCGGGAATGTTTGATGCCAATTTCGCCCGCACGGTCATCTTCATCTGCGCCCACTCGGGCGATGGCGCGATGGGCTTCGTGCTCAACCGGCCTCAGCAACTGACCTTTCCCGACGTGCTGCTTCACCTTGATATTCTTGATGAGGACGAGGCGATCCGGCTCCCGCAGATGACGCGGGATTTCCAGATTCAGGCCGGCGGTCCGGTCGAGACGGGCCGCGGCTTCGTGCTGCATTCCGACGACTATCTGAGCGATTCCAGCATCCCGGTCAGCGACGACATCTGCCTGACGGCAACGCTCGACATCGTCCGCGCCATATCGCGCGGCGAGGGGCCGGTGAGGGCGACCATGATGCTCGGCTACGCCGGCTGGGGCCCAGGCCAGCTCGAAGCGGAAATCACCCAGAATGGCTGGCTCACATGCCCGGCACGTGACGAACTGATCTTCGACAAGGCGCTGGACGATAAATACGACCGGGCCTTGGCGCTGATGGGCGTATCGGCCGCGATGCTGTCCGTGGATGCGGGCCACGCCTGATTGCCGGATTAGCCGCCGGCTCCATTCAGATCATTCACGCTGAAACAAAAAGCCCGTCGAGCGGTTGCCGACGGGCTCTGGTCGCTGCGCGGCGATATTAAACCGCGTTCACGCCCGCTTCATCAGGGGAAAGCGCTCCTTCAGCAGCCGCTGGATCGATTCCGAGCCGATTGGGGGACCAAAGAGGAAGCTCTGGCCGTAGTCGCAGCCCATCTGCGAGAGCTGGATCGCATCGTCCTCGGATTCGATGCCTTCGGCCACCACCTGCATATCGAGCTCGCGCGCCATGGTGATGACCGAACGCAGCAGGATGCCGCGCTTGTCGCTCGGGTCGCGCACCAGCGCCTTGTCGATCTTGATCGTGTCGAAGGGGAAGCGGGTGAGGTAGGAAAGCGACGAATGGCCCGTGCCGAAGTCGTCGAGTGCCAGCTTCAGACCGGCTTCCTTCAGCTTTTCAAGCACGAGGCGGGCCTGCTCGGGATTTTCCATCACGAGCGATTCCGTCAGTTCCATCTTCACCTTGCCCGGATCGCAGCGGTTCTTGGTGAGGATCGCGCGAACGTCGTCATAGAGCTCGTTGTTGAGCAACTGCGCGCTCGACAAGTTGATCGAGACGAAGATCGGCAGGTCGCCGGTCTGCAGCTGCCATTCCGTCAGGTCGCTCGTCGCCTTGTCGAAAGCGAACATGCCGAGCTGGTTGATGAGGTCGGAATTCTCGGCGATCGGAATGAACTCGGTCGGCGAGATGTTGCCGCGCTTCGGATGGTCCCAGCGCATCAGCGCCTCGAAGCCGGCGATCTCCGCGTCGTTCAACCGTACGATCGGCTGATACACCAGCGAAAGCTCCTTGCGCTCGATCGCCTTCTTGAGATCTGCTTCGAGCTGAAGCCTGTCCGATCCGGAGGTCCGGAAAGCAGGGCGGAACGGCTCGACACGGTTGCCGCCTTCCTTCTTCGCCCGGAACATGGCGAGCTCGGCGTCGTCAAGCAGGCCGGCGGCGCTTTGCTCCTGATCGAGCCAGGAGACGAGACCGATCGATGCCGTCAGGTTGATTTCACGGTTGCCGTAGTTGAGCGGCACCATGATCGCCTTGCTCACCGCGTCGGCGAAATCTGCGACCTTGGCGGGGTCACGCTCGGACATCAGGATCAGGCCGAACTGGTCGCCACCGAGGCGGGCAAGCGTGTCCTGTGGGCGCAGCAGCCGGCGCAGCCGCCGCGTCAGCGCGATGAGGATGTTGTCGCCGGCGGCAATGCCCAGGAGATCGTTGACCTGCTTGTAGCGGTCGATGTCGATCGCAAGCACC
>NZ_JAEPRP010000001.1:0-6200 GCF_016652895.1 Ensifer sp. SSB1 | reverse complement strand
TCAGCAGGATTGCCTGCAACCGATCGAGAAACACCTGCCGGTTCGGAAGGCCGGTCAAATTGTCGAGCAGCGCATTGTGCAGCAGCCGCTCGACGGAATTGCGCTGTTCAGTGATGTCGATGATCGTGCCGACGCAGCGGATGATTTCGCCGTTCGCGCCGAGCACCGGCCGGGCGCGAATGGAAAGCCAGTGATAATGGCCGTCTTCGGCGCGCACGCGGAACTCGTGGTTGAGCTTGCCGCGGCGACGCTCCAGAAGCACGTCGAGCGTCGCCCGGAAGCGGTCGCGATCATCAGGATGCAGGCGCGGCAACCAGTTGCGCAAGGGGCCGTGCATGCTGCCGAGCGACAGCCCGAGCTGGGTCGATATATCCGGCATGGTCACCACCCGGTCGCGGGCGACATCCCAGTCCCAGACGGTATCGCCGGAGCCGGTGAGCGCGAGCGACTGGCGCTCGAGATCCGAGAACAGGCCCTGCTGGTAACCGCTGCCGGCAACCGCATGCTGCATGACGGTGAAGCCGATCAAGAGCACGATAAGCACGAGACCGCCGCCGAGCGCCGGCTGCACGATGTCGTTGGCAAGCTGGCCGGTGACGGTCAACCATGCGCCGAAGAGCCAGACGAGGATGAGCAGCCAGGCAGGCACTAGCAGGATCGCCCGGTCGTATCGGTTGAAGCCGAGATAGGCGATTAGCACGATGCCGACCGTTCCTGTCAGCGCAAAGGAGAGGCGGGCGATACCGGATGCAATCGCGGGATCGTAGACGGCGACGCCGAAGAGCAGGCCGAGGCCCAGAATCCAGGCGAGCGTTGCGTATCCGAGATGCTGATGCCAGCGGTTGAGATTGAGATAGGTGAACAGAAAAATCACCAGGCCCGCCGCCAGGAAGACCTCGGTGCCCGCTCGCCATATTCGCTCGTCTCCGGCCGTCACACTGATAAGCTTCGACAGGAAGCCGAAATCGACGCAGATATAGGCAAGGACCGCCCAGGCGAGCGCCGCTGTTGCCGGCAGCATCGAGGTACCCTTGACGACGAAGAGGATGGTCAGGAACACCGCAAGCAGACCGGCAATGCCGAGCACGATGCCGCGATAGAGCGTGAAGGCGTTGACCGTATCCTTGTAGGAGTCCGGCTCCCACAGGTAGATCTGCGGCAGTTCGGGTGTCGCGAGTTCAGCGACGAAGGTGATGATGACGCCCGGCGCCAACGTGATGCGGAAGACGTCCGCTTCGTCGCTCGGCTCGCGGCTGAGCGCGAAACCTTCGCTGGGCGTGATCGATAAGATGCGCTTGGAGCCGAGGTCCGGCCAGAACAGCTTGGAATTCACCAACCGGAAATGCGGTGCGACGATCACGCGGTCGAGCGGTTCGGCCGAAACGTTGGCAAGCGCGAACACCGCCCAGTCGCCCTGGTGGTCCTCGCTGCTGGAGCGCACCTCGATGCGGCGCACGATGCCGTCGGTTCCGGGCGCTGTCGAGACCTGGAAGGCTTCGTTGCGGCCGCTGTAGATTTCGGTGGTTGCTGTCAGGTCGAGCGCGGTGTCCTCGCGCGATATCTTCACTGGCTCCAGAGCCTGGGCCGCACCGCCGAGCGCGCAGAAAAACGTTGTGAGCGTAATCAGAAACGCTGCCAGCTTCGAGGCTGACCAGGCGAAGGGCGAGCGGGCTAGGGGCATCAAAGGGGCATATTCCTGTTCGGTAGGGCATCGTCGGACAGGAGAGAAAAGAGCACGTGGTCGCGCCACTGGCCATTAATTCTCAAGTACTGTCTTAAGTAGCCTTCACGCGCAAAACCGGCCTTTTCAAGGAGCCGGATGCTTCTTGAGTTGTCCGGAATACAGGCTGCTTCAATACGGTGCAACTCAAGGGTCGAAAAGATGTAGGGAATAGCGAGTCTCAGGGCCGCAAACATGTGGCCCTTGCCGGCGTGGCGCGCGCCCATCCAGTAGCCGATCATGCAGTTTTGCCCGGCGCCGCGGCGGATGTGGCCGATCGTAAGTCCCCCGAGCAGCATCGCGTCTGGCTTGGGGACAAGAAAGAGCGGCACCGCTTGCCCTGAGGAGTATTCCTGCTCGTTGCGGATCACCCGGCTGCGATAGGCGCTCTCGGTCATCTCGTCGGTGCGCCAGGTTGGTTCCCAAGGTTCCAGGAAGGCGCGGCTCTCGCTTCGGAGCTGATACCATTGGCGATAGTCGGCATAGCGGGGGAGTCGCAGCAGATAATTCTGGTCGGCGATTTCGATCGTCTCCGGCTGCCGCGACAGGAACCGAAAAACCGATCGTGTCATAGGTGCCTCCGAGGCCGTCCAGTTTGCGTGCGGGGACCTTTTATCATCCGCCCGGCAGCGCGCCCTTGCGCTGTCACAAACCGAAACCTTGCACAACTTTGCGCGCAAATCGAATCCGATTTTGCGAAAAGACGCAAAGACTTCACCATTCGAGCACGACGTTTGCGCCAGCTACGCGTTCGCCGGCCCAACGCTAATCCAGGATTGGGCTCGGATGTCTCCGCCAGGAATTGCGCAGGCCCGAAAGGCACGATCATTTCACGGTTTCAATGAAACAATGAAATGATCGAAGCCCGGTTAGCTGGCGACGGCGTGCTGAACGGCGGTCTTGCCGGTCAATGACGACAGGATATCGTTCATGGGAGCAAGCTGCTCCAGCGGGCCGATGGCCGAAAGGGTCGGCGTCGTATCGAAGAACAGCCGGCCGGCAAGGTCGGTCAATCGCTCGATGGTGATGCCGGAGAGGCGCTCCATCAGCTCTTCGTTCGGGATCGGACGCCCATAGAGCATCATCTGGCGGGCGATCTGACCTGCGCGGGCGGCCGGGCTTTCCTGGCCCATCAGCAACTGTGCACGGATCTGGGCGCGCGCCCGTTCGATTTCCTGCTGCTCGATGTTCATCGAGGACTTGCGCAGCTCATCGACGATGACGGGCATCAGTTCAGGCAGGTTCTCGCCGCCGGTTGCCGCATGCACGCCGAAGATGCCGGTGTCGGAAAAGCCCCAATGGAAGGCATAGACCGAATAACAGAGGCCACGGTGTTCGCGCACTTCCTGGAAGAGGCGGGAGGACATGCCGCCGCCGAGGATGTTGGCGAGGATTTGCGAGCAGTAGAAATCGCGGGCGTGATAGGCCTTGCCCTCGAAGCCGAGCAGCACCTGGGCGTCCATCAGGTCGCGCGTTTCGCGGCTCTCGCCGCCCGTATAGCGCGCTGCTTCGAGCACCGGGGTTGCGATCGGCGTACGTGGAAGCGACGAGAAGCGCTCCTCCACCTGGCGCACGAAGGCGTCGTGTTCGACGGCGCCGGCTGCGACCACGAACATGCGGTCGGTGGTGTAATTGCGGCCGAGATACTGGCGGATCTGGTCGGCGGAGAACGACATGACCGTATCCGGCGTACCGAGGATCGGCCGGCCGACGGTCTGGTTGCGATAGGCGGTCTCGGCGAAACGGTCGAAGACGACGTCATCCGGCGTGTCGTCGGCAGCGCCGATCTCCTGCAGGATCACGTGCTTCTCGCGCCGCAGTTCCTCATCGTCGAAGCTGGATTCGGTAAGAATGTCAGCGAGAATATCGACTGCCAGCGGCACGTGATCCTTGAGGACACGGGCATAGTAGGACGTCGTCTCGGTCGAGGTCGCAGCATTGACTTCGCCGCCGACATTTTCGATTTCTTCGGCAATCTGGCGGGCGGTGCGCCGCGCGGTGCCCTTGAAAGCCATGTGCTCAAGCAGGTGGGCAATGCCATGTTCGCCCAGGGTTTCATTGCGCGAACCGGATTTGATCCACACCCCGAGCGCCACGCTTTCGAGATGCGGCATCTGCTCGGTTACCACCGTCAACCCGGAAGGGAGCCGGGTGCACTCAACTTTCATCATACGTTTCTTCTCGTTCTTACCCCCGGAGACGGGTGCGCTCGCCGATAAAGGTCTCGACGCTCTTCAGGTCCGGATCCAGGATATCGAAACGCTCCTCCCTGTTCATGAGGTCAGCAAGCCACGTCGGAAGCGCCGGGTCAATACCACTTGCCGATTTTACAGCGTCCGGGAATTTCGCCGGATGGGCGGTGGCGAGCGTCACCATGGGAGCAGACGGCTTCTCGTGCTTGGCGGCGACGAAGACGCCGACGGCGCTGTGCGGATCAAGCAGATAGCCGGTTTTTTCCAGCGTCTTGGTGATCGTCCTGGCGACGTCCTTCTCCGAGGCGCGACCGGAGCGGAACTCCTTGCGGATGGCCTTCAGCGCTTTTTCGCGGATGGTGAAGGAGCCGGACTGCTTGAGGCCGTCCATCGCCGAGCGCACTTCGCCCGGATCACGGTCGTTCGCCTCGAACAGGAGCCGCTCGAAGTTCGACGAAATCTGGATGTCCATCGACGGTGCGGTCGTCGCCTTGACGTCTCGCATCTCGTAGCGACCCGTCTTCAGCGTGCGGGCGAGAATGTCGTTCTCGTTGGTAGCGATCACCAGCTTGTCGATCGGCAGGCCCATGCGCTTGGCGACGTAGCCGGCGAAAATGTCGCCGAAGTTGCCGGTCGGGACCGTGAAGGAGATCTTGCGGTCCGGCCCGCCGAGCGCGACTGCCGTGGTGAAGTAGTAGACGATCTGGGCCATGATGCGCGCCCAGTTGATCGAGTTGACGCCCGAAAGCTTGACGCGGTCGCGGAAGGCCGCGTCGTTGAACATGGCTTTGACTAGGTTCTGGCAGTCGTCGAAGTTGCCCTTGACGGCGATGGCATGGACGTTGGATGCGTTCGATGTCGTCATCTGCCGCTGCTGCACCGGCGAAACCTTGCCGTGCGGGAAGAGGATGAAGATGTCGGTGCGTTCACGGCCGGCAAAGGCGTCGATGGCCGCACCGCCGGTGTCGCCCGAAGTCGCGCCGACGATAGTGGCGCGCTCCCCGCGCTCGGCGAGAACATAGTCCATCAATCGCGCAAGCAATTGCATCGCCACATCCTTGAAGGCGAGCGTCGAGCCGTGGAAGAGTTCCATGACGAAGGCGTTCGGACCCGTCTGCACGAGCGGCGCGACCGCAGGGTGGCGGAAGGTGGCGTAGGCTTCGTCGATCATTTCGCGGAACTTGGCCGCCGGAATCTCGCCATTGATGAAGGGCTCGAGCACCGTGAACGCGATTTCCTGGTAGGACTTGCCGCGCAAGCCCCGGATTTCCTTCTTGGAAAACTTCGGCCATTCCTTGGGGAGATAAAGACCGCCGTCGCGCGCAAGACCGGCGAGCAGCGCGTCGCAGAAGCCGAGAGGAGCGGCTTCGCCGCGCGTCGAGATGTACTTCACCATGGTTGTCCTTCGTCCCACCTCAAGGATGGCCGCGACCGTAGGAAACGGCGCCGCGGCATGCCCGTCTTATTGCGTCAGTCCTTGACAAAGTCTGCATCTATTCTTGTCACCAACGCAATTTCCGGCCGTAAATCAGGCTTCGGAAAATTCGGAAGGGACACGCCGACCCAATCGATTTTTCAGTTTGTCGCTGCTATAGACGATGCCCGAAGGCCATGAAAGGTCTTCCGGCCGAGATTTCGGTCAAGGAGTTTCAACCGGTCCAGCAGAGGTTGTTCAACGTGTTTGGCAAAGTATCCCGGCCTGTTCTCGCAATATCTTTTCTCGCGGTCCTCGCCGGCTGTAACAAGACGCAATCCGGCGGAGCGATCGAAGCGGGCGGCAGCGCCACCGCTCCGACGCCAGCCGTCGTCCAGGCCGCGTGCCCGCAGGTCGTCCTGCGTGATGGCACGTCGGTGTTCACCAGCTACGCTAAGGGTGCCAAGAACGACCCGACGAAGGTCGTCTACCAGGCCTCACTCGCCGACACCACGCGCCAGTGCGTGCAGAGCGAAGGCGCATTGTCGATAACCGTCGTGGTGCAGGGACGTGTGGTCGCCGGTCCGGCGGGCGGCCCCGGCAAGATCACCATGCCGATCCGTGTCGCCGCCACCGACGACGACAAGACGCTCTATTCCGAACTGACGCAGCAGCCGGTGGAAATTCCTTCCACCGGCTCGGCGCAATTCGTCTTCACCAAGGCGAACGTGGCGCTGCCGGCTGGCGCCGGGTCCAACGTCACCGTCTATGTCGGCTTCGACGAGGGCCCGCCGGCCAAGGGCAAGAAGAAGTAGGCTGCGGTGCATACCGCAAAAAAAACGCCGGGGCTTGCCCCGGCGTTTTCATTTCCATC
>NZ_JAEPRP010000279.1:0-5780 GCF_016652895.1 Ensifer sp. SSB1 | reverse complement strand
TGACTGACCGCCGGCTCAGGCCCCCTTATAACGCGCAGCGAAATGCGCGCTTACGAATATAACACCCTCAATCTTTAGGGGTCTGCCCGATGACGTATGTATTCGAAGTGGTCGACGAGGCGGGTGCGGTTCGCAACTACGTTGCCAAGTTCATGCGCCGCGAAGCGGACAAATCGGTCGTAGAATATCGCGGGCTTCAGATGCGGTTTGCAATCTTGCATATTCGCGACTGGTGCGCCGTGGAATAAGAGCAGCGCCGCTCCGAAGAAATCCGCGAGGAGTATAAATGCCGAGGCGAGGAAAAATCGTAGGTCTCATAGCGCAGAGTGATGTCCACATTGACGGGCTGAACATTCCTCCCGGGCTCTACTCGGCGACAGTGAGAACGTCTCTCTCCGGCCAGCACCGGAAGAGAACCCTGGAGACCACGTATGAGCTTCATTTGAATGCCCGCGACCTTAAAGGGGTTGGCGGTTTCCTTGGAGATGAGCGCGGCGCCAGTATGGATGCGACCACAGCCGTCCAAAAGGGGTTGCTCACCATCGCCTAATGTGAGGCTGCCTCACTCTTACCGCAGAGGTGATGCGGCCGGATCCTTCTCTTTTCACCAATCACCGATCGACTTCCCTATTCAGCGCCGTCTCCGTCGGATGTCTCGATTGCTAGATCGTGGAGCGCTTGGGCGTCCTCCGACGCATACTCAGCAGACAGGATGATGGTGAGAAACGCCGCTCGAGCGATTTCTTTTTTCGAAGCACTTGGATGTCTGGCCTTGACGGCTTCGATCAGTGCTTTTGGCCTCATCCCCGGGACCGCCAATTCCCGGATCGTTTCGGAGATGGTTTCGGTCTCACGAAGCTTTTTCTCTCGCATTGCCACTCCAAATGCTGACGAGAAATATTCATATCGCAGCTACATAAGAGAATTGTGATTTCAGCCGGCTGGCTGTGCCAGAGCTAGCTAATCGTCTGGAAACCCTACCGTCGGTCTACGCCGCGCCCTGCGGCGGAACCAAATAGAACGGACATTTGCTGCCCGTCATCGCATCACCAGACATGCACAAGTATCGCATTTCTGCGTGAGCCAATTGAACCGCCAACCTTTCGCTTACGCCGCGAGGCCGCTTACTGTCGCTCCGGTCAATAAGAAACCCCTAAAATTGCGGGGAACAAAGATAGTCAAGGACCAGAACGAAGGTGCAACGATGCCGACTACGACGAAAGCAGGCCTCACAACAAAAAGTGGAGCTACTTCGGAAGGAAATCGTCGCTATCATGAGCCCCCATAGCGTGCGAGAGCCGCTTCATGGCGGCGCAATTTGCGAAAGCGCGGCGACCCCGTACCGAGGTCCTCAGCAGCCTTCGCCGCCGCTAACCGCGTCTAGTCCGCATGCCGTGCCGCCCACGGCCTCAGCAACAGTTCCCATCGCTGCAACCATTCCTTTCTGCGCCTGCATCTGAAGCGTTGGCGAGTACCACCCTTCCGAGCCAAGAATGAAAACCTCTTCCTGTCGCTTGGACCCGTTGCGCGTCATCATGTCGGCGGCTGAACTCATAATCTGACCCTGTAGTGTATTGCCGAGCGCTGAGATCATCTCTTTCGAGCGACGATAGGTCAAATCTGCCACGAAAGCGCATGTATAGCCTTGCCCGCCTTTGACGCAGCCTTCCTTGTGCATCCCGTTGATCTCAATTTCCCACGCCGTATCGGCGAACAGGCCATAGGTGAAACTGCGAAACCCAGTCTGCTTTCCGTATTGGGCATAGGCGCGCATGAAGGCTAGCCCGATCTCTCGCTCGTCCGGCTCCGTGTAGTCGGCTGGCACCACGATCGTCTTTCCATCAGCCATCAGGCTTCGCTCACGCCGCGAATGTGAGGCTGTCTCCAAATGCTCGGCCGCGGTCTTGCTGCCAAGTTCCGCGGCAATCTCAAACAGGCGGTCGGCCTCGTCCCTGTTCTCGGGTACACCCTTTCCGAGCTTATAGTGCATGGCAATGCTGAAGTAGCCGGACGGGTCGTTCTGGTCGGCTGCCAGCTGATACCATTCCCGCGCTTTTTCGAATTCTCCACGCGCCTCAGCCTTCTGCCCCATCCACCATTGCGCCTTTGAATTCCCTTGCTCGGCGGCCGCCTTCATCCACTTGTTACTTTTCGCTTCATCAAGAGCGCCGAAACGTGGCTCCTGATGAAGGAATGCAAGGACGAGCTGTGCTTCGACATCACCGGCCTTTGCTGCTTTCTCATATGTGGCCGGCGTGACCGCGCTCCGGGCTGCCTGACGATACCAGTCGGATACATCCTTGCCGATCGTCCCTTCGTTCCTTCTCGCCAGCCCACCAGCGTTTGAGAACGTATACAGCGCAAACCGGATATCCTGCTTTGGGCCTGGCGCCATATAGGCCCGGGCTCGCCGAAATTCGCTTGCGTGGTCTTCCGGGTTTGAACGCGCCGCCTCGTCGCAAGCTGTCGTCGCCGCGTACGTATCGATAAACGGAAGATCGACCCCGATCTGCTCTTTGTTGTTCGGCTCCTCGACAGATCCAGCCAATCGTCGACACTCATAGACCGGATCAGCCGCGCGAGCATCTGCGAAGGCAAGCCCTGCAAGCAGGCTCCACGCGGCAATCCTTGGAAAAACTACGACGTCCATTTGATTCCTCCGTGAAAAAGGAGCGAGGCAAGTATCGCTTATCGGACTGAACTGACGCTATGCACAAATGCTGGTCTAAGGGGTCAACAGTTTTGGTCCGAACTTCACATAGTGCCGCTTTTCCACGGAAGTTGAAGTAGACACTATGGGCTAGGATCACAGCGGAAGCGCCACGACCACTGTTGCGTGGGAAAGCGCCTTCATCTGGAAGCGGAAAAAAGATGGGGTTAAGTTGCGAGGTCGAGCTTTGATTGTTTGAGACAGCTGTCAGCGACCGCGGCTACGACTTATTATTATTTATAGTGTGAGGTTTACTCAACCGCCCTCTGAATACAGTTGGCAACCGAAGGCCTTTGGCTCCATCCCCCCCGCCCGGATATGCACCTTTCATTAAACTCGCCGCTCGGCGCGTGACGTCGCGAAAACAGCTCCAGGCGCAACGTCAAGGTTACATCGAATAGGCGAATTGCTCAGCCCTTCGCCTCGGGTGATAATTTCCGAGCGTGTGAATGGAGACGGGTTGTGAAGATAATGCGTGCAATATCTTCGTTCGTGTTCCTCCGGCTCTTCGTTCTCTCTATTCCGCTCCTTTGCTGGGCAGCTGAGCAAGTGGAGGCTTCGGGCAGCCGGCTATGTATATCCAACATTGGGAACGCCACTGTGAAGGTCGCCGTGATCTACAGTGGCGCGTGGGGGGGCTGGCTGGCGGACGGGTGGTGGGAGATTAAGCCTCAAAGCGGCTTTCTTGACGGTTGCACGCATGTGCCAGAGAACGACAACCAAGGAGCAGACTTTCATTACCTCGCATTCCGCCAGCAAGGTCCTGATGGGAGATGGTATGAGGCAGCCTTTGACGTCAAAGATGTAAGCTGGACGGAGGACGGATCAGATACCGTGGGAGGTAGCTATACGCTTGTGCCGAGGTCTACGCACGATAGTCGCCAACTGGACGGCCCATTCGGAACGAGAGACCTCGGGGGAACCAAGTTCATAACTTGTGTTCCGAAACTGGGAACCAAAAAACTCTCGACGCTCAAAGACCATTGGTCCTGTTCCCCCTACGATATGCTCGCTCTATTCGGGACGCAGCTTTACACGCCTACTGACGGCGGCTTGCTGCAGATAAACGATTATGATGTCTACGTTCGCACAAGCGTGGACGCGAGACTCTTCGATATCAATCCATCTCGTTCTGGCAAAGCCGATGAGAAGAGCCAGAAGGTGTCACCTGGAATCCCGGAAACTGGAAAACCAGATCTCCTCCTCGGGTCGCAGGGGTATGGCTTTTACTTCATGCTGGCTCATCTGCTGTTGTTTTATCACCCACTCGGCGTAATCGTGCTCGTGGGTGCCTAGAAACGCGCCTCGGTCTACGAAGAGTACAGTACCACAGAAGGCTTACGCCGCCTTGATCGGGTCGTCCAAAAGAGTCGAAGCGGGCCGGATGGGAGCTCTATTGATGCTTCACCAGCGCGTCGATCAGACCTATTTGCGAACGAACACCTCTCCTGTATTCGCTGATCATCAGCTTGGCTTCCTCTGTGGCGTCCTTTCGGCAGATCTTCTGATCGTGGCACCAAGCGTCGAGAACGCTTTGCAGCAGAGAAATATCATTCGGCGGAATGCTGTCTTCTTCCAGGTTCATTTGTTGCCTCCCAAACGACAAATGTTGCCTCGATGCCGCGCCCGGCATCCTGGACCATGATACAGAGCGCACCGTCCTCGCAAAGTAAAACGATGTGTGAGCGGCGGTACTCCGTGTCTAAGGCCTATTGTTGTCCGCCTTATCGCGCTTCCAGAACCATGTTGAACGGCCCCGTGAAGACCCGTTTGACCTGATTGAAGCCGCCAGAACGGATGACCTCTGAGAGTTTCGCTTCGCCCGCCTGTGCACCCAGTCCTTCGCCAACCTCCTGATCGAGCGAGGTCGGCACGCAGATCATCGTCGAGGCGTTGTAATAAAGCCGGCCGACTGGGTTCATGTTTTCGGCCGGGTGGTCACCCGCTATCGGCTCGACAATCATCCAGGAGCCGTTCTCTTTGAGAATGCGGCGCATGTGGGCGGCGCAACCGCGCGGATCGCCCATGTCGTGCAGGCAGTCGAAGCTGGTCACCAGGTCAAAGTCCCTCTCGCCGACGTCCTTGGCTGTTGCCGCGACGAATGTGACCCGATCGTCGACCCCGTGGGATCGGGCATGGCCGTTGGCTTCGTCGATGGATGGCTGGTGGAAATCGTAGCCGACGAAGCTGGCGTTGGGGTAGGCCTGTGCCATCAAAATTGTTGAGAAACCGACGCCGCAGCCGACGTCCGCCACCTTGGCGCCCGAGAAAAGCTTTTCTTCGACGCCATCAAGGGCCGGCAGCCAGTTCTGCACGATGTTGTTCACGTAACCAGGGCGGAAGAACGCTCCGGTGGCGCAAAACAGGCATCCCGCGGAATCGCCCCAGCGCACGCCGGCTCCGGTCCGGAAGGCGTGCTCGACCTTGGGCTCTCCTTCAATCATTGCGGCCGCAAGCTCGAAAGCACCTTCGAGGTATACGGGACTGTCCTTGTTGACGAAGACCATTTCCTGTTCGGGTGAGAGACTGAACTTCTCCGAGCTCGGATCATAGTCGATGTACCCGTTGGCAGCTTGCGCCAGGGCCCACTCCCTGACGTATCGCTCGGTCAATCCGCCCGCAGCCGCAGCCAGACCTGCGGCCGTCACCGGGCCGGCTCGTTGAAGAGCAGTGAACAGACCCAGTCGAAGTCCGATCCTGACGGTCGGCACGCTATACGCTCCGCCAAGATCGCCGAGCATTTTGCCGATGAATGAATGAAGTTTGGCTTCATCAAGCTGTACCATGTCATGTCTCCGGATGGGCTGATGATTAGGGCACAGGAACAGGTCGTTCATGGCGAGAATATAGCCGAAAGGTAGGCATCTGTCTCACAACCAGCCTTTGCGTCAGACCAATAGCGGGCGTCTATTGGATCGAGGCTACCGTTGTCTCCGTGGCGAGTCGTGAAATTCGATGGCGACGTGTTTCGTGAGTAATTCCAAACGATTACGTCACAATTCCAACGTGTCAATCAGCCCTTTAATTGCGGATGTTTGTCAAGCGCCTGCAACATCCTTGCCGGGGTCAT
>NZ_JAEPRP010000278.1:0-5856 GCF_016652895.1 Ensifer sp. SSB1 | reverse complement strand
GAGGTGGCTCACTTCTCGGTGGAAAAACCGGCTCAGTTCTGCGCGGAAACCAACAGCCTGGAAGGCTTACTCTCGTTTCTCTGGCCAAGCGGCATCGAGATTTGCTGGCTGTAGGTCTCGTTGAGGCTATCGATCGTCATGAGTTGATATTCAGAGGCGAAGCCTCCCGCTCCTGAAAGGCTAGTGGTCAGCGAAAGCACATCCTGAGCCGTGGCCTGATCAGCGGAGTCGAGTGGTCTGGTGGTGCCAAGTCTTCTCTCAAGCGCGGGATGGATGGATCGGTTCGACAGGTTCTCGGTGGGATTGGCCAATGTGAACAGACGCGTGAGGCGATCCAAAGGAACAGATTGAAGTGCTGAAAACTCGTGGAGTTCGACGATGCTTTCGAAGGGGCCATATTTCACCGTCTCCGGTGACGTTGCACTGACGTTTTCCTGCCCAACGCTCGCAAAACTCCGAAATGCCACGATCGCCCGCGCCGTCTCCGATGCCGTAGCAAGCTCCAGCCCAAGACTCTCAAGGCCACGGGCGATAAGCTCGGGTGTCGCCCTGTTCACATCAATCAAGCTGCTCTGATCCAGGACTTCGACGGTCAGTGTCACATTCCGGACCATGCAGCTCTGTGGGTTCTGCCGAGTGATGCGCAGCAGTTCGGCCTTAAATAGTGGATCTCGCGACATCTTACTCGCGAGCAGGTCGTTGATGGCCTGCGCGGCGAGCCCTAGTCGTTCGCTTTCGAAACGGTTGCTGACGGAAAGGACGCGAACCTTCGACGCCGTCACGAATGGCGTGAGGAACATCGCGAACATGACGAGGAACGCCAGGACTGCGACTAACGCGAAACCGCCGTTGTGATCGACATCAACGCGGGGCATTTTGCATGTCCGAAGGCTGGTAGAGCTGTACGTCGTGAGACACGTCGGCCTTGATTACGGAAACTCCATCGGGTCGTACCGAGACGAGCTGCCACCCGTCGATTGACTGCCCGACTTCGTACCATTCCGCCTGCGACTGATCGCCAAAAGAAATCAGCGCCGCTGGCCGAGACTGAATGTTGCGCGTCCCGTGCAAGGAGAACGAAGGTGTTCCAATCTCGGTGGACGAGGGGGGCGTGATCAATTGAGGCTGTTCCTCCACGACCGGGGTCTGCGGTTCGAACTCCCGCCGCGTGGGGCTGAACAGCGGCCGCGCCACCGCTTCTGTCAGTTCAAACCGGGTGAGCGTCGGAACATCTGCAGAGGTCACCTTGCTGGCGGGATTTCTGTCGACTTCTTCGAGTGGACTGATATCAACGGGCACGAGGGAAAGCCAAAAGTTGGCTGCGGCAAACAATGCCGCCCCGACACACCCAAACTGTAGCCAAAGTCGCGTACGGATATTGCTCATGGCCGCTTTCCCGCGGTCGCTTTGGAAGAATTAGGTTCGACCGCGGCGAAAATCGTGAGTTGGGTTGAAAGCTGGAGCGGTTCACTCAGAACCTCGCCGGCGGGGACGTTGCTTGCCCGCATCTCCGCCTTTTGTACGATCAACTGAGGTTGCGCCGTCTCGATCCCCACTACGGTGTCGAGCGTCGGCTTCATCCCACCTTCAAGGTTTATTCGCAAACCGATGAATGTGACGCCGTCGATCGTTGTTTCCGCGATACCGGTGGAGGAAGAAATTGTGCTCCCGGATGCAGCTGCGAGGGCAGCGACGATTTCCTGCAACCTCGCCTGGAGGACACCAGTCTCGCCGCCTTCAAGGAATATGGATTGATCTGACGGAACTGCAGTTGTGACGGCAATGAGGGGCTTTTTCGCCACAAGCGCATTGATCCTTGCCAGGTCACGGCGTCGCTCGAGAATGTCTTCGCCCTGATTGGTCAGAAACACCAGCGCACCGTAGATGATCGCCATCCCAAGCGTGACGATAACCACAAGGAGGGCGACGGCAACGAGCCGTTGCGTGCGCCGCGGCGCGTTCATGATTTCGAGGAGAAGCGCGGTCATGGCCGTGATACCGAGGCGCGGATCTGGAACTGTTCTCCCGAACGGCCGGGCACCCGTGAGACCGGCCCTGTTAATATCGGACGCTCGAAGGACTCGGATGCGTCCACCAATCCTATCAACTGGGCCGCGAAATCCGCGAATCCTGAGAACGTGATGCTCTCGCCGTCGAGAGTTAGGTCCGTGATGTAGGTGGTGTCCGGAAGTGTCCTCGTCAGCTCTTCCCAGACACGAGCGAGGGGAACTGCTTGGGCCTTGCGAGCACGGGCGGACTCGCTGGCTTCTAGAGCCTGAGCCCTGACGTCCAGCATTTTTCGGATTTCGATCGCGTCTTGGCGATGGTCTGCGATCTCCGCGTCAAGGGATGCCAGGGCAGAAGAGTTCCGTGACGCCAGATGCACGAAGGTGAGCGTTGCCGACAATGCGACTACGCTTAGCACCGCCCGCGGCGCAAAATGTCGCCACCGACGCGGGCCAATGCGAGGATCGATGTTTCGGGCACTGGCCACTGGTAGCCAAACGGGTTGTCCCTGAAACTCCACTCCGAGGCGCACTGTACGAGTCTTGGCTTTAGGTAAGGCTTGCAGCCACGGTTCGATCACATCCTTCCGCACCACGATGTAGCTGGTTTTCCCGGGGACGGGCATCAGTGCAATGCGGACGTCGGCAGCGGAAAATGGCGTCCGGTCGGCCAGGTCGATAGCGGCCATCTCCTTGGCCCGCGACTTCGGAATATTCCGATCGGAGATTTCCCGCAGAATGTAGCGTCCTTCGCCGAGGAGAAGTTGGACTTCGGTCCTCTTCGTGGAGACGAAGTCTGACTGCCCGTATTCCTCGGGTGCCAAGTCTACCCCCGGAAGGCCATCGGAAAGAAGCTGGCCCGTGCGACGGCCGACCTTCAGTACAGGGACGCCGTGAAACTCATGGGTTGGGGAAGGGCGAATGCCACCCAGCTCCGCTACCCACCAATCCCAGAAATCGCGAAGAATCCCCAAGACCCGTCCCAGCCCCGAATCAACATAACATTCCTCACCATATTTGGGTGCTAAATCGGTGTAATCGACGCGGGACTACATCCGCTGCACTATCCACAACTTGCGTTTCGAGTGACAAAAAATGCAGCCATTGGTTTTGCCCGTTCCAAGGCGACCGCAGAGTGAAGATCCGCGGTGGAGTCGCATTGAGCAATCGCAGAACGCAATCAGAGGATTTGTGACGGCACCTTAACCTTGGGCGGAGGATAGGTTGCATTTTTCCGAATCTCCCTCATAACCTGCAGCCCAGTTCATTGATTCGGCGGTTCAGTCGAGGGAGCCCATGCGACACAATTTGTTGGGTTTTGCGGCCTTGGCTGCCACGGTTTCGTTTGCCTTGTCGGTGGGGGCAGGGGACCAGAGGGGCGGGTTCAGCGGTTTTTTGATCGCGGTCGCCCAAGCCCAGGAAGCCTCGGGCGAAATAGATGCGGGAGGCGGGTTTGGCAACGGCGCAACGTCACTCGGCGGCGTTAGCGGCACGGCCTCCGAGACGAGGCGCGGTGAGACTTCGACCGACAAGCCCGACACCGCCGCTGATCGCACCCGGCTCGGCAATGGCGGTGGCGCAGGCAAAGGCGGGGCTGGCGGGGAAGCTGGTAAGGACGCAGGCCCGGCGGTGAACGCCGAGGAGCCCGGCGCTGAGAAGACGGACGGAACGCAATCGGAGCGCTCCTTGGCCGCCGCAGCCGCGGAGCAAATACCTGTCGAGTCACCAGTTAGCGCCTTGCCGAAAGCTTCGATGCCGGAAATCACCGGCAACGGTTCGATGACGCAGTCGATTACGATCGACGTCCCTGCCTTCCGCAGCCTGTCCCCAAAGCTGGCGCTCACCTACGATTCCGCTCGCAAGAGCCGACTGGGCGGCCTGTACCAGGGATTCACTGGCTTTGCCTGGGGACTTGACGGCCTCGATATCATCGAGCGCGCGAGTCCCGGTTACGGCGTTCCAGCCTATGACGCGAGTGATGTGTATCTGCTGAACGGGAGCGAACTCGTCGCTTGCGCGACCGGTATGGTCTCGGCCTCATGCTCGACCGGCGGCACACATGCCAACGAGAACGAAGACTATCGGCGCATCCGCTTCGACAGTGCGGCGAACACGTGGACCGTGACGGCGCGAGATGGAACGGTGTCGTTGTTCCGCTCGGTCGCAGCGATGGCCAACTTCAATCCGGCCGCTGGTACACCGGAATACGACCTTAACCAGACCGGCCGCTACGTGCTGGCATCGGTGACCGACACCAACGGCAACGGCATCGCGTACCAGTACACGTGCCCCGATCTGCCGATGTGCCTGCCGGAGCGCATCACCTATAACAATAACTATTACACTCACTTCTTCTATGACACGCGCCCCGACTTCCAGACGGCGGCGAACGGGTACTATCTCACGTGGATCAAGCACCGGCTGAAGTCGGTGGTGAACTACGCGAACGGCCAGCATTACAGTGCCTATTCGATGAGCTACGATCAAGCGCCGATGTCGAATACCTCGCGGCTCGTCAAGGTCGAACGATGGGGCCGGGATGTCGGCTTCGACGGCAACGCCAATCCTATCTCGGGTACCCGCAAGACCATCCGGCAGATGGCCTACGACAACTATGCCCTCTCATATATCCGGCGACCGTTCACATTTCCGCACAACGAACTGAAGTTTTCAGCCGGGGTTGGCTCGCAGTTGGTTGATGATCTCAATCTTGATGGCCGGGATGAGATTTATGGCATCCTCGAGAGGCAATCTGGAACTCTCTCGTTTCAGTTTCATCTGACGTCCTTTGATGCCAATGGCGTCACTCAAAAGACCGTTCGTCAGGGCAGCTTTACCAATCGTCCTCGCATGGTGGTGGCAGGGAGGTTCCTGGGCTCCCGACCGATAAAGGATATATTCTATCCGTCTCTGCAAACGAATTCGGGCGGCTTCGTCGAAAAAGCTCATCGAATTGCCCCAGTGAGCCCTGCGCTCGATCTAGGTGCCTGGACGAAATGTGTCGGAGCGTATGCAATCGTCTGCTCGACCATCGGCACAGATGAAGGAACAGTTGTTGTCGCCGATACAGACGGCGACGGCGTCGATACACTCTACGGCAATCCCGGTTATGCCGGCGAGGTTCTGGGAAATGGACGACAGGGCCTAATCCGGGGCAATACAATATATCGCTTGGTGAATGGCGCCTGGGTTGCCTACGGGCTGCCGGCCGATTGCGCGAGCGTCAACTCCGCCTGCTCCTTTGGTGACCTTAACGGTGATGGTGTTCTCGATGTCGCGCACGCACCGGCGCGCGGAAACCCGAGCTATCAGACGAACATCTGGCTGGGTACCGGTCGGACCTTCGTCCATATCTTGGGTACTCCGCTGCTCGGAATTCCGATGCTGCGTGACCTGGACAATGATGGGAAAGTGGATGTCATCGCGTCTGATCGCGTGAACACCCAAGTTAATTTCTTCCGTCAATTGAATGTCTACGGCCTGCGCCTTGAAGCCGCCGGGAACACTCTGCAGCTGTATTCCTCGTTCAATGGCTCCGCATTGTCTGGCGACTTCAACGGCGATGGTCTGCCGGACTTTCTGGCGTCCACGGGTGAGACAGCAGTCTCCAACATTGGCACAGGCCATCCGAATTTCATACGCAATGTGACTCTTGAGACGGGCGGGATGCTCGCCGTCGACTACACACCTTCTACCCGCTTTGCCAATACCTTCCTGCCGCAGGTTCTGCACCCGGTAACGAAGCTGACGGTCAATGACGGCCGCGGCGGCGTCGCGCAGACGGATTACGGTTACGCTGGCGGTCTCTATGATCCCAAGGCTCGCAAGTTCCTTGGCTTCCGCACGATCA
>NZ_JAEPRP010000277.1:0-5869 GCF_016652895.1 Ensifer sp. SSB1 | reverse complement strand
CAACGTACTTTCGTACGTGAGCACCGGAAGCGCAGCGACACGCCGTTTGCAGGCGGGCCTCACGGATTTCAGAGCACGCCGGCTTCGGTCTTGAGCTTCTCGACCAGCTCGGCGACCGACTTGACCTTGATGCCGGCCTTGCGGCCCGACGGCTCCTCGGTCTTCAGCACCTTGAGGCGGGCCGTCGTGTCGACGCCGAAGTCGGCGGGCGTCTTCTTGTCGAGCGGCTTCTTCTTTGCCTTCATGATGTTCGGCAGCGACGCGTAACGCGGCTCGTTGAGGCGCAGGTCGGTGGTGACGACCGCCGGCAGCTTGATGTCGATCGTCTGCAGACCGCCGTCGACTTCGCGGGTGACGGTTGCCTTGCCGTCGCCGATCTCGACCTTGGAGGCAAAGGTGCCCTGGGCCCAGCCGAGCAGCGCCGACAGCATCTGGCCCGTCTGGTTGCTGTCATCATCGATCGCCTGCTTGCCGACGATGATCAGGCCCGGCTGTTCGGCCTCGGCCACACCCTTGACGATCTTGGCAACGGCGAGCGGCTCGACCTGGTCTTCGGTCTCGACCAGGATGGCGCGGTCGGCACCCATGGCAAGTGCTGTGCGCAGCGTCTCTTCGGCCTTGGCCGGTCCGACGGATACGACGACGACTTCCTCCGCCTTGCCGGCTTCCTTCAGCCGCAGCGCCTCTTCGACCGAGATTTCGTCGAACGGGTTCATCGACATCTTCACGTTCGCAAGCTCGACGCCCGAACCGTCTGCCTTCACGCGGATCTTGACGTTGTAGTCAACGACACGTTTCACCGTCACAAGTATTTTCATCGCAAACCTTTCTCCCGCGCTCGGTCTTGGCCGAACGCCCTCTCGTCAGTGTCTCGGTCGATCGGGCAACAATGCCCAGAAGGCGAACAGCGGTCTTTCACCCGAACGCATGGCGTGTTTGATGCCAGGCGGATTGTAGAAGGAACCTCCGATCCCCGGAGAGAACCATTCGGAATCGCCGTGCTGGAACTCGCCCTCCGACAGGACGAGGTATGTCTCTTCCGGGGCATGGTCGTGATCGGGATAGCGCACGTTCGGCGCCATCAACGTCACGCCGAGCCAGAGATCCCTTCGATCCTCCAGGCCGCCCGGCCCGACGATCATCGCATTGGCATGGCTCATCAGGAAATTCTCGCTGGCCGTATGGTCGTTGACCGACCGCCACTTCCATTCGAGCGCTGGCTCGAGCGCCGTAAACCGCTCGATCAGCATGTCGAGCGATGTTTTCCCGGTCTTCGTGGCCAGGACGTCGTCAAGATAACGTTCGCAGACGGGAAGGCGCTTGCCAATATCCGAGCGTTGCGGCTGCGAGGCTTCGAGCTGGGCAAGTATCTGCGTGACGGACAGGCGTGATCTTGGATCCTCGGCGAATTGGTCGAACGCGACAAACGCCGCGTCCAGAAAGGCTTGCAAGGCATCAAGCCGCGCCATCGTCAGATATCCTTGGCCAGGCGCAGTGCATCGTAGATGGCCGCATGCGTGTTGCGAGCCGCCACCGCGTCGCCGATCCGGAAGAGTTGATAGGCGCCTTCCGGATTGCGCTCGACGGACTGCGGCGTGCCCGCGATGAGCTCGTCGTAGGAGACTTCGCCGAGGTTCCTCGAGCCAGGCTTCAGTTCGAAATAGAGGTCGTCGAGCGGAATGGTGCCGTGGTTGACGACGATCTGGTCGAAGGTCTGCTGCTTGGCAACACCACCATAGTCGCTGCCGACATGGGCGATGATCTGGTTGCCACTCTTTTCGACCGACTCCAACCGGTAGGTGACGGTGAAGGTGACGTCGAGCTTCTGCAGCGAGCGCATGTAGGGAACGAGGTTCATCGCCATGACTTCCGGCGCGAAAGCCCGGTCCGGCGTCATGATCTCGACCTTCGCGCCGGCCTTGGCGAGGAATTCTGCAGCCTGGAGGCCCGCATGGTCGCCGGCGTCGTCGAAAATGAGCACGTTGGTGCCAGGCTTTACATCCCCCGAGATGATGTCCCAGGAGGAAACGACGAGCTCGTTGCCCTTCGACAAGACCTCTGTGTGCGGCAGTCCACCGGTCGCGATGATGACGACGTCGGGTTTTTCAGTGAGTACGGTGCCAGCCTCGGCCCAAGTGTTGAACCGGAAGGTGACGCCGAGCTTTTCGCACTGGCTCATGCGCCAGTCGATAATGCTGATCATTTCCCGACGGCGCTCGCTCTGGGCCGTAAGCCGGATCTGACCGCCCGGATTGTTCGCGGCCTCCAGAACGACAACCTCATGGCCCCGCTCCGCCGAGACGCGAGCAGCCTCAAGGCCGGCCGGACCGGCACCGACGACGACGACCTTCTTGCGAACGGCGGCCTTCGGTATCCGATGCGGCATCGTTTCTTCGCGACCGGTCGCCGCATTGTGAATGCAGAAGGCCATGCCACCCTGGTAGATACGGTCCAGACAGTAGTTGGCGCCGACGCAGGGGCGGATATCATCCTCGCGCTTTTCCATGATCTTCCGCACGATATGCGGGTCGGTCATATGGGCGCGGGTCATGCCGATCATGTCGACCTTGCCGGCAGCGATCGCATGACGCGCCGTCGCTACGTCCTGGATCTTCGCGGCATGGAAGGTCGGGAACTTGGTTGCTGCGCGCACATCGCCGGCAAAATCCAGATGCGGTGCGCTCGCCATCCCCTGGATCGGGATGACGTCCGTCAGGCCCGGATCCGTATCGATATGACCGCGGATGACATTCAGGTAGTCGATGAGGCCGCTTTCCTTGAGACGACGGGAGATCTCCAGGCCTTCGGCCTTTCCGGTCCCGCCGGGAAGACACTCATCCGCCGTATAGCGAACGCCGAGGATAAAGTCGTTGCCGACCCTTTCGCGCATGGCCTTGAAGACGTCGAAGCAGAAGCGCAAGCGGTTATCGAGCGAACCGCCATAGGGACCGTCGAGTTCGTTGGTCAGCGGCGAGGTGAACTGGTCGATGAGATGCCCGTAGGCTTCCAGCTCGACACCATCCATACCGCCCGCCTTCATCCGTTCGGCGGCGTCGGCAAAATCCTTGATGATGCGCTCGATGTCCCAGTCTTCGAGCTTCTTGGGAAAGGCGCGGTGCGCTGCCTCGCGATGGTGCGAGGGCGCAACGACCGGAAGCCAGTCGCCCTTGTCCCAGCGGGTGCGCCGGCCGAGGTGCGTAAGCTGGATCATGATCGCAGCGCCCTCTTCATGCACGGCGTCGGTCATTTGCCGGATCCACGGCACGATCTCGTCCTTGTAGGCGAGCAGGTTATTGAAGACCGGGGGGCTGTCCTTGGAGACTGCGGCTGAGCCGGCGGTCATCGTCAGCGCCACACCGCCCCTTGCCCGCTCAACCGTATAGGCGCGGTAGCGGTCCTTAGGCATCCCGTCTTCCGGGTAGGCCGGCTCGTGAGACGTGACGATGATGCGGTTGCGCAGGGTCAAATGCTTCAACTGAAACGGCTGAAGCAGGGGATCGTTCGACATGCGACGGGCTCCGGTCTATGGGAAATTATCGCAACGGTAAGCGGAAATGTACATAAGTGTCAATAATGAAAAACACCACAGTTTGGATATTCGACACACATGTACATTTTGCTTGAAACGGTCGTTTGGATTTGTTAGGAGGCAATCATGGAACAGTCGACGAGTGACACTGGCTGGCGCGGTTCTCAGGAGGGATGGCTCGAAGCCGCCTATGACTCCCTGCTCGAGTCGGGCGTGGACTCGGTGAAGATCCTGCCGTTGGCCAAACGGCTCAATCTTTCCCGGACCAGCTTCTATTGGTTCTTCAAGGACCGGGAGGAACTGCTGAGTGCCCTCGTCGCGCGCTGGAGGGAGAAGAATACCGGTAATCTGGTCAAGCAATCCGAAGCCTATGCGGAGTCCTTGGCCGAGGCGATGCTGAACGTCTTCGACTGCTGGGTGAACAAGGACTTGTTCGACTCCCAGTTCGAGTTCGCCGTTCGCAGCTGGGCGCTGCAATCGCCCGAGATACTGGCCGAAGTACACGAGGCCGATCAGGCGAGAATGGAGGCGCTGGGCCGCATGTTCATGCGGTTCGGATATGACGCTGGACCCGCGGACGTTCGCGCACGAACGACCTACCTGGTCCAGATCGGATACATCTCGATGCAGTCCAAGGAGGATCTTGCGCTCCGCATGAAGCGCATTCCGGAATACATCGCGATTTACACCGGACAGACACCACAGCAGAGGGAGCTCGATCGCTTCTTCGCCCGGCACGGCTACAAACCAGAGTGAGAGAAGCATGGAAACGGGCGGGCCTTTGAGGGTTGGCATAATCGGTGGTGCCGGATGGCTGGGCGGGGCGATCGCCGACGCCATTCTCGACGCCGGCATCGTCGAGCCTCAAAACCTGTCGCTCTCCTATCGCAGCGAGCGCCCCGACCGTTTCAACCGCTCCTTCTGGACATCGGACAATCAGGCACTTGCCGACCGTTCGGACGGAATCGTTATCTCCGTCCGCCCGGCCGACTGGCCCGGCCTGAACGTCGTTGCCGAGGGCAAGCTTCTCATCTCCGTCATGGCGGGCATCCGCCTCAATGCCCTTGGTGAGCACCATCGGACGGACCGCGTGGTCCGTACTCTGCCAAATGCGGCGGCCGAAGTCCGCAAGTCCTATACACCGTGGGTTGCCGCGGCCGGGCTCGGACAAGAGGATCGGACGATCACACGGGCGATCCTCGATGCCTGCGGCTGTCAGGATGAAGTGCGCACGGAGGCCGAGATCGACTATCTGACCGGCCTTACCGGATCGGGTCCCGCTTTTCCGGCGCTGCTCGCCGAAGCGATGATGGCCGACGCCATTGCGCATGGACTGCCGCGCGAAGTCGCCAAACGCGCCGTCAACACCCTCCTTGTGGGGGCGGGCCGGCTGCTGGAACAGCGGGACGACTGTCCCGCCGAAACCGTCCAGACTTTCCTCGACTATCGCGGCACCACCGCGGCCGCCATCGAGGAAATGCGCGCGGCCGGCTTCGATATCGCCGTTTCGCGCGGGTTGACGGCAGCGTTCAGGAAATCGGTTCGCATGGGAGAAGCCTCCTAGCGTCGTAGGGACGGGGTCCGCGGCGCCCCGCTCCAGAGAAAAAGCCGCCAAACGAGGGAACGATAATGAAAAGCTCGCTTGCATCGACATGCCTTTTCCTTGGAACCGTCGCCGGTTCGTCGCTCGCCAATGCTGCAGACTGCGGCAGCGTCACCATCGCCAGCATGAACTGGCAAAGTGCCGAGGTGATTTCCAACCTCGACAAGATCATTCTCAATGAAGGTTACGGCTGCAGCGCCGAAATCACCATCGGCGACACCGTGCCGACCATCACCTCCATGGCGGAAAAAGGCGAACCGGATATCGCGCCCGAGGCCTGGATCGACCTGCTTCCCGACGTGGTCAAGAAGGGAACCGAAGAAGGCCGTATCGTGAAGGTCGGCTCTCCGCTTCCCGACGGCGGTGTCCAGGGCTGGTGGATCCCGAAATATTTCGCCGATGCCCATCCGGATATCAAAAGCATTCCCGATCTGCTGAAGCATCCCGACCTCATCAAGGATCCGGAAGACGCGAGCAAGGGCGCGATCTTCAACGGTCCGCAAGGCTGGGGCGGCACGGTCGTAACGGCACAGCTCTACAAGGCCTTCGAGGCAGAGAAGGCCGGTTGGACGCTCGTCGATACCGGCTCGGCCGCGGGCCTCGATGGTTCGATCGCGAAGGCCTACGAACGCAAGGAAGGCTGGGTCGGCTATTACTGGGCACCGACCGCCCTCCTCGGCAAGTACGAGATGGTGCAGCTCGAAGCCGGCGTGCCCTATGACGCGGCTGAGTGGAAG
>NZ_JAEPRP010000276.1:0-5891 GCF_016652895.1 Ensifer sp. SSB1 | reverse complement strand
GGGGAGGGGAGCACGAGGGGAGGGGCATCCGGGGCTCCCCTCGTTCCGGTCCTCGCCCGCTCGATGCAGGCTTGGATCGGCCGGGGGAGGGGTCTCACCGCACCATGCCCAGTCGCTCGCCAAGGCTCGGGGGATGCGGCGGTCCGGATTCCTTGATCATTGCCAGCATCATTTCCCGCGTCAGGCCGCGAACCTCGTAGCCTAGTGTCCGCGCGGCCTCGACGATCGATTCCAGGGTTGAGTATTCCTCAAGGAACGCGCCCAACCATAAGACGCATTCGTCGGTCTCCGGGTCGGGAAAGGCTTGTAGAAAGAAGGTCCTCAGGGGCCGGTCATAGCCAATCATGGCCTCAGGATCGGCGTTGATCGCGGACTTCACTTCAACGGTTTAGCGGCTCAATGTCGGTTCCTCTCGTGGCTTGTTCGATGGCCGCGCCACGTGTGGCGCGGCCTCTTTCTATTTGAAAAGCGGCATTGTCCGCTTGTTCGTTAGGGCGGCCCGCTCCGCCGCAAAGGTGTAGCCGTCCCAATCCCTCCAAGCCTCCCAACCTCTCGGCGTGGCGCGTCCATACCAGACGCGCACTTGCACTCTATCGGCAGCCAACTCCTTCACAATGGAAACCGTATGGCTTCCGCCCAAGCCAGAAGGGGTGTCGAAAACCTCGACGCTGCGGCGCTCGTGTCGCATTGTGCGGCCTCCTACAGCTGGAAATGAAGCACAAGCGCCTGATTGGCGCGGTGGCAAGCAAGGGCGTAGGCAACCATCTGCGCGATTAAATCCGCGTCGGTCGCGCCCGCTCTCTTGGCTCTGTCGGCGATGTCCACTGCGAGTTCACTATCGTCCTCGCCGACATGTTTGTTGCCGACAATCCAAGAAATCTGTCCGGTCGGCACTTCGGACCGGAGTTTCCCGGGAAGGGCGGAAATCCGCCCCTTGCGTGTGCTTGCTGTGGTTCCAGCCTGCTCTGCTTCCGTCGCGGTCGGGAAATAGGCCAAAACCAACTTCCGCCGCTGCGCATCGGCAGCGCTGATGAATGCCTGCCCACCGTCGCCGGTGTTATAGAGCGCCCAATCGGCGGCAGTTCCGCCGAAATAGGGGTCGCCAGCGCCGTGGAACTCCATTGCGAAGTAGATTGTGTGGGTCATCTGAACGTCTTTCTCAAAACGGGGGGGTGATCAGGCGGCGCTGATCGTTTTCAGCACCTGCTGCGCTGCGTAGCGTCCGGCCTCGTTAAGGTGCCGCTGCCACGCGCCTTGCGATGGCGACCAGCGAAAGCCGTTGGCTTTCAAGATGCGTCGTGTCGTATCGTCGGGCTTGTCGGGAAAGATCAGTTGGATACGCGCAATGTCGGCGTTCTCCTTAATCTCGACGGCGCCTTCGCTCGTCTCAATCTCTTGGCTCCGGGTGCCGCGTTCCTTCATTCTTGCAAGGACTGAAAGGCGCTGCTGTAGGCGGCGAAGCTCGGCGCGGCTGTTGGTCGTGCTGAATCCACGTCGTGACTGCCAGGGCGCCAGTTTGATGCCTCGGGCTGCTGCTTCCTCGGTGAGGCCTGTGTTGGCCACGACGGCCGCAACCATATCCTCTTCCGTGGCAAGGTCCTTTTCCATGCGCCGGATGACGACGTTCGCTGCCTTCATCTGATCGATCGCAAGCGCTGTCGCCTCGATGCGCGTCATGATCTTTTGCAATGCAGCCGGATCGCCGGAACGGATCGGTTCATCTTCTGCGCCATGCGGGGACGCTTTCCGCCGCACCGCCTTCCGGGCGATTGCCTCGTGCGTCTTAAGATCGGCTCGACGGGCGTCGGAAATCCGCATGCGCTTTTCGTTGCGGGCAACCGGGAAGCGGGCGGGACCGGTGATAAACCAGTTCATGCAACGGCCTTCCGCCGCCCAATAGCGCCGCGTCAACTCGACATGGCGACGAGCGAAGGTTTCGATTTCCGGTTCCGGGATCGGGGCGAAAGCTTCGTTCCAAAGCTCGACAACGTGAACGGCGAACTGGTTCAGCCGCTCGGCCAGGTCCGCTAGCTCTGACTTCGCGCGCCGGTCGGGAAAGTGGGTGAGGGCATGAAACTGCGGCTCGATGTCCTCCGCCGCTATGGTTGCGGCGAAGGTCCCTGCGACAATGGCGAGGATGTTGTTTTCCAAGGTTGCGATTTTCATCACGCCTCTCCCTCGACGAGGGTAGGGGCACGGCGCTCGATGCGGGATTGCAGCCCCGCCAACGCGCCGGCAATGATGATGCCTCCGGGGGAAATCTCGTCGGTCTTTGCGAAAACCGGGTCAAGGACTGGTCGGCAGCATTTGAAATGCTTCGCTGCGTCCTCAAGACTGACAAGCGGCGACGTGTAGGGGGAGCTACCGTCCCCGCCGACAAGAACGATCTTGCCCGCGATCGGCTGGGGAAAGCCCTCAAAGATGGTGAAGGCGGTCAGGCCTTCCTTCAGCCCTTCCTCATCGACAAGTAGCGTGTGGCGCTCGTCGAAACGCACGACTTCGAGAAGGCGGCATCCAATCAGGTCGTAAACCGGCCGGATACCCGTCGAGACCGGAAGCCCGACCGGCTTAAAAATCGTTGTCTCCGGATCCAGCACATAGGCGGTGTTTGCGCGTAACATTTTCTAGCCCTTTCCATTCCGCGAAGCGGTCCAGCGTCTGCCCGAGGGGCAGGAGCCCCGCTCCTGCTTCCGAGTTCGCGCGGAGCAGCGGGAGTGAGGGAGGCAAGGGAACAAAACGGAGGGGGTTCGCCCGCCCGAGGCTTAAAGCCGAAGGGGCGACGCATGATCCGTACATGCGGCTCCGCGTCGATCCTGCACGAAGCGAGCGCTGAGCGAGCGGAGGAAGGACGGGGAGACCGTTTTTTCCCTTGTGAGGGAGAGAGGGCGGCGCCTTCTTTCCCTCCATCAAGAAAGCATGCCGGCCGCCTAACGGTCGCCATTTCAGATACAGAAAGGGCCGTCCTGCCTCGTGAACAGGACGACCCCTTGGCGCATGACAAGAAGGGCTAGCGACTTGCCATCACCAACTCATGATTGACTTTGCCGGCGCACAATATGCTGGTTTCAACGAGCGTGTAAACCGGCGCTCAGAGGCAATTTGATGCACGTACGCGAGGCGCACGTAGCGCAACCGATCGTTACCCGTAGAGGCAAAGACCGCTTTCAGCGGGCTTCGTGCCAAAGGCATAGAGCGGGCCCGCGTCAGCGATGCGCCAAATCGATGCGAAACCGGGCGGCGTAATACCGACCATAAGCCCAGGCGGAAAGGCTCCAGTAGAGGAAAACTTTCGTTCGTCGCCACGCATACTCAGCGGGCCGATTTGGCAATAGCCGATAGAAACCGCTTCAAGCTCAAACCGGCCAACAAAATGTAGGGCGGCCTAGCGAGCGAATAGTGACCACAGTTTAGATGCAGGATATTTGGCCTGGCTCCGGCGACCTTCAGCCCGTGCATGAACCTCTCCGATAGCTCTGGCAACACCACCTTGTCCCTCTTCGCCAGCACCACGTGAAGATCGAGATCAGGACGCGCCAAACGATGCGCGTAGTTCTCCATGTTAAGTGGAGCCCAGGCCCTTCTTAGATCCGTCAGCCCGATCTGAGGCTCAAGGCTCTCGCGTATCGCTCGCGTTGCGCGCCCCGTCCAAACCATATCCGCGAGACTTCCCGCCGTCAGAAACAATGAGGCCTTCGACACAGCCGGATCGTGAGCCGCAATGAGCCCCGCAACCCAGGAGCCTAGGCTCATACCGAGAACGGAAATCTCTCGATAGCCTTCGCTCCTCAGCCAGCGTAGGAGTTTTCGCCCGTCCCATACTGCCTGCCGTACAGATTGGATCGTTCGGCCGAGATTCGCGCTGAGCATGTAATCGGCGTGCGAGGAGCCCGGACGTTGGCGTTCGAAATGATAAGGCATTGCAATCTCAACAACCGTGATGCCACGCCGTGAGAAAAATTTGGCGATCTGACGATTTCGCGAGGTTGCATTCCAATGGTGGAAAACCACAAGAACCTGGTCGAGCGACCCGCTTTCTGTGATCTTCGCCCAGACGACGTTGTTTTCGTCAATGTCAGTAGAAATGCCCGATGGAAATCTGAGCCACCCATCTTGCTTCTGAAAACCTTGATCGCTCTCACTCGGCTCATCGAAGAAGGCCGGATCAGCGGCGGCCTGGTCCGCATGACGACAAAACTCCTCGAGAGTTGCAACCTCCTTCGCCTCTGGAAATGCGCGTGCGGGGTCCAGGACGAAATTGGTTGTTGTCTTTTCCTCCTCACCACGCCGCGCCCGCTGCTCATCCCATCGATCAAGCCAATTATGATACACGCTGATGATTTCCTAACTCTGTCGCTCGCCATTGCCCAAACCCTGGATCAAACAGGCCGTACACGGCAAGGAGCACGCCGACGCCCAAAAGGATCGAAAAGCCCGCAAACGCGCCGATCAGCAAGTAGCCGGCAACGAGCAGGCCTACAACAGTCGTCATCTTCCACAAAAGCGCAGGAAGCCGACCCCCAACGCGTAAACGGATCGAACCAAACAGAAAGACAACGCAGGTCGAAATAACGATCAGAAGACTACTGAAGTGCGTCGGCATCCTATAGCCGGCCCCGTCGCTTACATTATCGCGACCATGAAGAGCTGAAGACATATCGCTGACCAACCAAGCTGCGACATTCTCGCCGCTTGATGTCAGGTACGAGCTCTGGACCTTCATGCATATGGCGATCAGAACGCCCAACACCGTGCAGCGAAAAATCCCGCGCATTACCCTAAGACCGACTTCATCGATCTCGTGCCGATAGTCGGCATCAAGCCGATGCTTCGTCACCTCGCCAACCCTCCAGAGATCATAGACCACCGTATAAAGCAAAATGAGACCGACGAAGAAAACATAAAAACAAAGGGACATGTATAAATAAGCAATCCCTGTGAACAGGATCGCTTCTGGCACCGATATAATCTCTGGGCGCACAAGTGCTAACTTGCCCCAATCCATTGCATAGTTGTCACCGCCGTTCAACAACGGGATCAGGCACACTTCGATCCATTGAAAAAGACCTGCGAATAGCAGGCAAATCAAAAAGACCGCCCAATACGTGTAGGAAGAAGCTTCGACATTGCGCTCCCAAGCCTCGTCGCTTTGCATCCGGTCTGCCTGCGCAGCTAGCTTTAAGCGCGCCTCATTTTTCCAGAAACCCAGCAGTTCTATGACGAACACGCAAAACAACGGGAGCAGCACCATGAAGACGAAAGTCCAATTCGGCGCCCAAAGAAACCCAACCTGTTTAACAACGCCATCCGGCCGGCCGTAACTAGCGTTGTGGATTCCGGTGACATACGACAAAAACCCGAGGGCAGTGGCACCTGCAAACACCGACGCCGGCAGATTCAAGGGCGATCCGCTACTGAAGAGCGCCTCCGACCTCGTCGCCAGACCGAAACGCCGTCTCGGCTTTTCGGCGAAAGTGTCCCTTGCCGATTCTGGCGGAGACTTCGTCTCATCGTCGACGATCGTGGTCGGCGTCGGATCTGGGGTCCCAACGCTGCTCCCGGCCTGCTTCAAGTCTCGTCGCTTGGCGGCTAACCGAGATTGCGCCGCACTGAGCTCCATCTGCCATTCGCTGGTTGCCAACGGATCATCGCACCCGAAAACCCTTGCGAGCCACCGAATGTTGGCAGTGCTAATTCCCTTCTCATTCTCTTGAAACCAAAGCTGCACTGTTCGCAAATCGACCCCGATCCGGTTCGAATCGATCTGTGAAATCGCCTCCGCAAGCAGTTCAGGCGTCCATGGGCCTGCGGGAAACCCATCACTGCCCAATGGCCGACCCGCTCCAGCCGCAGCCAATTGTTTGAACAGCTCCTTGAAATCACTCCCGTCTTTC
>NZ_JAEPRP010000275.1:0-5911 GCF_016652895.1 Ensifer sp. SSB1 | reverse complement strand
CCAACTCCTCGCGCCCCAGGCGAAGAACTCTAGCGCCTGGTCGTCCATACCGCAGGACATCTGGACGTGCGGGTAGTCGCGAGCGAGCAGATGCACGCGGTTTATGTCGCCCGAGCTTTCCTTGATTGCGCAGAAGTTTCGGCTGCGACCGACCCGATCCAGAAACTCCTCGCCCATGTTGATGCCCATGCGGCCCGGGTAGTTGTAGAGCATGATCGGGAGATCTGCCGCACGGTCGATGGCAAGTGCATTCAGTGCGTTCTCCCGCTCCGTTGGGACCGAATAGGGTGGCGAGCCGACGAGGATCGCGGCCGCGCCGATCTTTGCCGCAGTCTCCGCCATCATGATGGAGTCTTCTAGACGGATGGCGACTGTGCCGACAACGAGCGGCACGCGGTCGCCGATCACTTCTTTTGCGAATTTTGCCATTTCCACGCGCTCTTCCATCGACTGAGCGTAGTATTCACCGGTCGAGCCGCCGTTGATGAGGCCGTGAACGCCCGAGGCAATAAGGTGTTCGATCATCGCGGCAAATGCGTCCCGATCGATCGATCCATCTGCGGCATGCGGCGTAATGACCGGCGTGTAGATGCCGTCAAAATTCATGGATACCTCCTGGGATTGTAGGTTCGGCAGCCGTGCCAAGCTTTCCCGTTCCACGGCGGTTACCTAATAGACATGTTGTAGCTCAAGAATAGACATTTTGTCTACAATAAAAATATTTGCAGAAGAGTGCAAATTCTAGGCAGCGCCGCGGGTTAGGGTGGCATTTTCCAATGCTTCTGAGACGGAGGCGGCCACTAGCGCAGCCCGAGTTTGCGATGCGACCGGCGAAGCCTGGCGGGAGTGATGTGGTGGTAAGTGCGCCTGAACCAGGTCTCGTTGATGACCTTCTTCGGATCTCGAAGCGCGTTGTCGTCCATGTGTGGAAATTGATAAAACCAGTCCATTCGGTTCCCCTACTCGAAAGTGCCGATGCGTTCTTGTTGTTATGTCGGCATGAACGGTGCGATGTGCCGGAAGCACACCGCACCGGGTGCGGCAGTGCTCGTTACAGCGCAGCCTCGATCTTTTCCGCGGCCTCGGGAGAGACCCACTTCTTCCAGATATCCGGGTTTTCCTCGAGGAAGTGCTTGGCACCTTACGTTCCCTACTTTTGGCGGCTATTGTCCGTGAATGCCAAGAGTGCCGCGACTTCCGACCGGAGTTTTGTTATTCAATTCTGACGCGCAGCGCAGCGGCCCACTCCTTGCCCGCGCCATTCGGCACCCGCCCTCCACTTGCAGTATGCAAGGTTCGCTTTCGCACGGATGGTCGTGAGCGGCTGCGGCGGCCGCACCATGACGCTGTCTGCGCCGCAATCGGCCGCATGGTTCGTCCGAGTTATGATATCGCTCATCAGGAGGGTGGAGATCTGAGCAGACCTTCGCCAGCGGCCGCTGATGATCTTCGAACCGCGCCGAAGGAGCTCGTCCGACTCTTCTCTTGAAAGATAGACGTGCATGCCCGTTCTGGAGGAGAGAACGAAGCCTGGAACGTCAAGCGCGAGGTAACGTTCGAGGTTCTGCTGATCCGCGCATAGTCGATGCGGCCTTGCGCATCGAAGGGCGTGGCAACGGCAAAATTCAAGCCAACGAAATTGAAATCGGTCATGGCAGGACGCCCGTTTTCGTTCGGATGAGGCAGAGCCGCCGATGCAACATGGCGCCGCCAGATTCCGTTGTATTTTCATGACTGCTTTAAAAGACAATAGGTAGACAAATAGTAGACCGTCAATGGGCGCAATGGTACGATGCCCTCGCAATCCGTGAAGGAGGTCAGAAAAACCAAGCCGGGCAGCGCAAACGCCGGCGATCACAGGAAGGCCGGGCGTGGATGGAATAAGGAGCGCCGTTCGGTGTCGCATGGGTGAAATCCCAGACACTGCATTGTCCCAATTACTAAGTAGACGCATTGCCGCGCAAAGGAGCTTGAAATGGCCGCAGATCTATTCCCGACCGAGATCGGTCCTGGGGTCGACCGTAAGACTGCTCTGAGCGCGAGTTTGCGCCACCGCATCCTGACGATGCAGATAGCGCCGGGCTCGGTTCTTGATGAAATTGCGCTAAGTGAGGAGTTTGGCCTGTCGCGCCCGCCCGTCCGCGAGGCCATGCGACAGCTTGCCGGAGAGGGGTTCATTGAGCTCGAATCGAACCGCCCTGCGCGCGTGACCTCAATGAGCTATCAATCGCTTCGCGATTTCTTCCTTGTGGCGCCCCTCATATATGTTGCGACTACGCGGCTTGCCGCTGAGGTCTCGACGAAGCCGGATATCTCAAGTCTTCGGGAAATCCAGAACCATTTCCGCCAGTCCGTCGAAGGCGATAATGTCGATGGGCGCGTTTTCTACAACGATCAGTTCCACCTGCGCATTGGCGAGATCGCCAACAATGCCTATCTCCTGCCAAGTCTTCGCCGACTGCTGATCGATCACGCCCGGATCGGAAAGATCTTCTATCGCCCCGCGAACGCACAGATGCAGCGAAATCTGGAAGGTGCCTGCCGCCAGCACGAAGATATCATCGACGCCATCGCCAATCACGATGCAGATCGTGCGGAAGCTCTGCTGCGCGCGCACCTCGATCTGTCGCGCAAGAACATGGCAATGTATGCCGCGCCCGAGGGCATGCAGATCGCCGTCGGGGTCTAGTTTCGGAGGTACCGACCAGAGCAGAATTGCGAATCTGCGCGAAAACATGACGCGGCATCCAAGGCGTCTTTGTTGTAGTAGGTCCGTGTTGCCCGCTCACGCCCGGAATGACGACGCCAAGGACGTCGTTCGGCAAGATCCCGTCCGATGTGAAACGCCGCCGAAAGCTTGGCGATACAACTACCTGCCGAGTTCGCCGGTCGCGGGGTTGTTCACCTCGATCACGATTGCCGTCCTCCCTCCACGCTACGCTACAAGAAGAGGCAGCGATTTGGGTTGGAAAACGGAAGAGTGGCATGAACAGCGCGGAAAACGCGGGAACGGCGCCTTGCAGGAAAGCGTCTGTCCCGCGTGAGTATCATGGCTTTCGCCATGCCGAGAAACGGCGAAAGAAAAGCGCCTTTCCAGCGATACTGACTACTGCTTCAGGGTCGGCGTAACTCCCCAGGTATCTGAAAGCATGTAACCGGTCTGCCATGGGTCATCGGAGTCAACGAGGTATGTATGCTGCCCCGTGATCCAGGCCCGCCCCGTGATTTGCGGTACAATCGTTGTCCGTTCACCGAAATGGTTCACATCCAGTATCTTGCCGATAAACCGTGATCCGATAATCGATGAATGGATGAGGGTGTCTCCAACATTCATCTGCCCACGCGCCTGCAGCACTGCCATACGCGCGGATGTTCCGGTTCCTGTCGGTGAGCGGTCCGACCGTCCGGGTGCGACGATGCAGGTGTTTCGCGTGACTTTCCCGCTTCCCTCGAAGGGCATAGCGAATTGGACGATCGAAACACCGCAGACATTTGGAAACTCTGGATGAACCACGTCAAACTGCTCGCGGGCAGCTTTGCGGATCTTCTCGCCGAGGATAGCCAAGTCTCGCGCTTCATCCGGTTTCACCTCGAAACCAAGGCCCTTGGCGTCGACGATGCCGAAGAACATTCCACCGTAGGCGATATCGAGTGGGATCGTGCCGTATCCCTCTACCTCAAGTGCTCCGTCCAGAACCGCGGCGAATGCGGGTGCGTTGCGGAATGTGATCGAACGGCATTTGCCGCCTTCGCATTCAGCTGTCACTTCGATCACTCCGCCAGGCATATCCAATTTGAAGCGGGTAACTGGCTCGTTCATCGGAACCATACCTGTTTCGAGCAGAACTGTTGCGATGCAGATCGTGTTTGAACCGGACATCGGGACATATTCAGTCGGTTCCATGATGATGGCACCAGCTACGCATTCCGGATTAACCGCTGGGACGATTAGGTTGACGTGGCGCGCGACAGAGCCTCGCGGCTCGCAAATCAGGAGCTGCCGGATGTGATCGTGATCCCGCTCCATCGTGATCATCTTGTCCATCATGGTGCCGCCAGTAGGCGACAGCACGCCGCCGACGATGACGTCGCCGATTTCGCCTTCGGCATGGCAGCCGACGACGTTAATTGAAAGGCGAGAGCGCATCTAGTTTTCTCCATTTTGTTCCACGCGTGCCGAGATAGCTCGTGCGCAGTAAGTCCAGTAGCTTTGTGCGTCAGGATGACGAAGTGGTGTCTTCTTTGGTTGGCATTGCGTAGGGCTTTCCGGCAACGACCCAGTCGCTTGGTGGGATCTCCGAAAAGATCACCGTCGTGGCGCTCGGTTGGATGCCGGCCTTTTCTTCAAGGGCATGAGTAATTGCCGAGGCGATCTCCATCTTCGTGGCGTGGCTACGGCCGGGAAACAGCTCTATTCTGACGATTGGCACGGTTCATCCTTTCAAAGTTGGAATGCTTGAATAGGGGAGGCGAGTTATTTACGACCTGCACAAGTCCTCAATTTCTCGAACCAGTTGCAATGGAACTTCAACCCCGCTTTCGCGGCTCTTCATCCGTGCGGCATGGCGTCGCGCCGACGGGAGGCGAACGCCGGCCTGAGCTGTTGCCTCTTTAAAAAATGCCTCGCCGACTGTTCTTGCATCACTACCAAAGGCAGTTGGGTCGACAACGACGAAGAGCTCGCCTCCGGGAGGCGGTCCACCGTCGGATATTCCTAGTTGCGCCACTTCGCTGCTCGTCTTTTCGCGGATCAATGGTCCGGCGATCAGCTCAACCATCATCGAAAGCGCGGAACCTTTGTGGCCTCCAAACGGTAGAAGCGCGCCGGCTAACGCTTCTGCAGGATCGGTCGTTGGGCGCCCTTTTGCGTCGATGCCCCAGCCTTGGGGAATACGCTCGTTGGACAACCGCTTCAGTTCAACTTCACCTCTCGCGGCTGCGCTCGTTGCAAAATCGAAAATGAACGCGCCGCCATTCGGACGTGGCCAACCAAACCCGATAGGATTGGTTCCCATCAGCCGATGGGTTCCACCGTGCGGCGCAACGGCGCATTGCCCAACCACGAAGCACCAGACGACGAGGCCGGCATCGACGATCGGTTCGAGATCGGCCCACAATGCCGAAAAATGATGAGTGTTTCCAATCGCCATCGCCGCTATTCCCTGGCGCCGCGCAAGCGCGATCAAATCAGGACAACCGGTATCTACTGCCAGAGGAGCAAACCCGCCGTCGCCGTCAACGCGAAGGACGCTGGGTGCTTGTTGCGCAACAGTGGGCTCAGCGAGTCCATTCGCCCGCCCGGCGAGCACCGCCGAGACGTAGCCCGGAACGCGATAAAGCCCGTGTGATGCGCAGTTGTCAGCCTCTGCGCGCGTAACAACGTCTGCAATGGCGCTTGCTTGCTTAAGGCTGAACCCATTGTGAATAAACGCGTTCAGGGAAAGTCGGCCGATGTCGTCGAGTGACATTTTTATAGGCGTCATAACGTTCTCCTTGAGGCGCTGCATCGACAATATATAAAATACAATAAGTATACAATACGTATTTATGTAATTCGATTCCCCGTGTTAAACAGCCGGAAGCTGCTCATCGTTGGTGCTGAAACCGTTGCGGGAGCCTGCGCGTTTGCCGCGAAGCATTTCAGACCTTCAATGCATAACAATCTCGGCTCGGTGATGGAAAAATGAAGGTTATTATTGCTTCCCTTGGCAGCCTGAGTTCTTTGCCGCAGGCCGCTGGGCCACCGGCCTTGGCGGCAAGGCGCGCGATCTTACCGTCAGATGGCGACCGCCCGCGGCGTGCGCCGCTCGCCGCTGCATGAGCACCTGAAGGCCCGCGGCGCCGTCTTCGGCGGAGTCGCCGGCTGGGAGCGGGCCAACTGGTTTGCCATGGAAGACCAGGAGCGCGAGTA
>NZ_JAEPRP010000274.1:0-6011 GCF_016652895.1 Ensifer sp. SSB1 | reverse complement strand
CGTCACCGGCGCGCTCGAGATCGAACGCAAGGACAAGCGCATCGGCTCGTCGCTGGAAGCGGCACCGGTTGTCCATGTCGCCGATCCGGAGCTCTTGAAGGCGCTGGAAGGCCAGGACTTCGCCGAGATCTGCATCACTTCGGGCATCGTGATCGAGGCCACGGAAGGTCCTGCGGAGGCGTTCCGCCTTGCCGACGTGGCCAAGGTGAGCGTCGTGCCGAAGCTTGCCGAAGGCCAGAAATGCGCCCGTTCCTGGCGGATCACGACGGATGTTGGTTCCGACTCTGTCTACCCCGACGTGTCGGCTCGTGACGCCGCTGCCTTGCGCGAACTTGGTTTCAAGGCTTAACGCATTGTTACCGGATGAATTGCACTCGTTGCGTTCATCCGGTAAAACCTGCCCGAAATTTGGCGGATTTCTCCGCCATGGGCGCTTGAGTGGCCGCGCTGACCGGTGGCCGGCTGGAAGGAATCTCATGGAAATGACGCGAGAGTTGCGAGTGTTTGCCAGCGTGGCCGCTATTCTGACGAGCGGCCTGGTGCTTTCGGGCTGCATCGGCGGCCCGACCTACGGCACGGACAAGACGGCCGGCGAACAGCTCATGGACGACCTCGGCAGCGTCGCAAGCTTCGGCCCGCCGAAGCGTGATCCGGTCAAGTATCAGCCGCGCCCAGGTCTCGTTCTGCCGCCGTCGGCGCAGCAGACGGCTCTCGTCGAACCGCAGAAGTCGCTTGCCAGCCGCGAGTCGAACCCGGAATGGGTCGAGTCTCCGGAAGAGGTTCGCAGCCGTCTGCGTGAAGAGGCCGACGCGAACAAGAACAACCCGAACTACGTTTCCCCGCTCGCCAAGGCCAGCGCCAACGGCCGCCGGCTCTCGGCCAAGGAGCAGCAGGAAGCCTATCGGGCGGCCCGCAAGATCGAGATGGGCGCCTATTCCGACAAGCGCCGCTTCCTGAGCGATCCGCCGCTCGACTACCGTCGTCTGCCGGAGGGAACCGAGACCGATCTCGGCGAGCCGGAGAAGGACAAGGAGCGCCGCCGCAAGAAGGAGGCGCAGATCAAGAACACCGGCTCCAAGTGGTATTGGCCCTTCTAAGCTGCGCATAAGCCATGACAATCAGCATTCGCAACGCTCGCCCGGAAGACGCGGAAACCATCCTGCGTTTCATCACAGAACTTGCCGTCTACGAGAAGGAGCCCGACGCCGTCGAGGCGACGGTCGAGATGTTGCAGGCCTCGCTCTTCGGCCCGGGCGCGATTACTCGCGCCGTGATCTGCGAGAAGGACGGCAAGCCCGCGGGCTTCGCCATGTGGTTCTACAACTATTCGACCTGGCAGGCGCGCAAGGGTCTCTACCTTGAAGACCTTTACGTCACGCCCGATTGCCGCGGCTCCGGTGCCGGCAAGATGCTGCTGAAGCATCTCGCGAAGATTGCCGTCGAGGAAGGCTGCGGCCGCTTCGAATGGAGCGTGCTCGACTGGAACGAGCCTGCGATCCGGGTCTACGAATCGGTCGGTGCAGAACCGATGTCCGAATGGACGCGCTACCGGCTGGCCGGTGCGGCCCTCGAAAACTTCGCTGCCGACTGAGGCAATCTCAAAAGCATCTGAAACGGGATCTCGTTGACGCGAGGATTTGTGTCACCGCTTCCTGGCGAAGAAGTCCCTGAGGATGTCGGCGGCCTCCCGCTCGGCGAGGCCCGAATAGACGTCCGGCACATGATGGCAGGTTGGCGAACCGAAGAAACGCACGCCGCTGTCGACACCGCCGCCCTTGGGGTCATCCGCGCCGTAGTAGAGGCGGCGGATGCGGGCGAAGGAAATCGCCGCCGCGCACATGGTGCAGGGTTCGAGGGTGACGTAGAGATCGGTGCCCGTCAGTCGTTCGTCCCCAAGGACAGCGGAAGCCTCGCGGATGGCGACGATCTCGGCATGTGCGGTCACGTCGTTGAGTTCGCGGGTGCGATTGCCGGCGCGGGAGATGATCTGGCCATCGAAAACGACCACGGCGCCGATCGGCACTTCGCCGCGTTCTGCCGCTTTCCTGGCCTCCTCGAGGGCCGCATCCATGAAGCGTGTCGTCTCAGCCATCGCTCAAACAATAATTTCTCTTAACCCACGGGCCGCGACCTGATAGGACAGCCGCAAAAGGCAGGCAACACAAATGACATCCAAAGACAAGCCCACACGGCCTGGCGGCAAGTTCGCCGGCCGGGACAAGAAACCGCATTTCGCCGAAAACAAGGCTGGCGCGCCGAAAAAGGCTGCCGGTTCAAAGGCTGGCGGCCCCAAATCCTTCGGATCGAAGGCTTCCGGCCCCAAGGCCGGCGCTTCGCGTCCGGCAAAGGAGCGCCCGAGTGCGGCTGCTCCGGGTGCCGACGAGCCGCAGCGCATCTCCAAGATCCTGGCGCGCGCCGGCGTCGCCTCGCGTCGCGACGTCGAGCGCATGATCATGGAAGGTCGCGTCAAGCTCAACGGCGTCCTTCTCGAAACACCGGTCGTCAACGCGACGCTTGCCGATGCGATCGAGGTCGATGGCCAGCCGATCCGCGGTATCGAGCGCACCCGCCTCTGGCTCTATCACAAGCCGGCCGGCCTGGTGACCACCAATGCCGATCCCGAGGGACGCGCGACCGTATTCGAGAACCTGCCTGACGAATTGCCGCGCGTGTTGTCGATCGGCCGCCTCGACATCAACACCGAGGGCCTGCTGCTCCTCACCAATGACGGGGGCCTTGCCCGCGTGCTCGAACTGCCGTCGACCGGCTGGCTGCGCCGCTACCGCGTGCGCGCCCATGGCGAGATCGATCAGGAAGCGCTCGACAAACTGAAGGACGGCATCGCCGTCGATGGCGTGCTCTATGGCGCGATCGAAGCGACGCTCGACCGCGTCCAGGGCTCGAACGTGTGGATCACGATGGGGCTTCGCGAAGGCAAGAACCGCGAAATCAAGAACGTGCTCGGGGCGCTTGGTCTCGACGTGAACCGTCTGATCCGCATTTCCTACGGACCGTTCCAGCTCGGCGAACTGCCGGAAGGACATGTCCAGGAAATCCGCGGCCGCACGCTGCGCGATCAGCTTGGACCGCGCCTGATCGAGGATGCCAAGGCAAACTTCGACGCACCGCTCTACAATGATCAGGCGGCAACCGTTGCCGGCGATGGGGCGGACGATGATGCCGGCGATACACGCCGGCCCGAACGTGCCAACCGCTGGGAAAAGCCCGAGGACAAGCGCGAGCGTGCTCTGTCGCGGCTCGACACCCGCCGCGACGATCGTCGCGATGGCGGCCGCAAGGAAGGTCCTCGCGGCAAGGGTGGCCCGCGCGAAGACCGCGACGCCAAGTTTGAGGATCGGCCGAAGCGCGCGCCGGCACAGCGCGCCCGCACGGCCAATGTCTGGATGGCGCCGGGCGCCCGCCCGCTGGCCGAAAAGAAGCCAAAATCCGCCGAGGGCGATGCCACCGAGAAGCCCGCCCGTCGCGAGCGTCCGGACGGCGCGCCGAAGACCAAGCGCTACGGTCGTAGCAAAGATGGCTTCGCGACCAAGACGACAGGCAAGTTCGACCCGGACCGCAAGGGCGGTTCGTCCAGGGACTTCGATCGCCCGGCTTCGGCCGCACCGGTCAAGCGTCGGGACGAAGAGGGCGAATGGATCAGCGCCAGCGAGCCTGCCCGTCGCGGCAAGGACGAGGGTCGTGACGGTGGTTTCGGCCGGCGCAAGGCGGGCGATGCGGGCGACCGCAGGTCGCGCGATCACGGTGACCGTCCTGCGCGCCGCGAAGGTGGTGACCGTCCGGCCCGTTCTGAAGGCGGACCACGCAGCTACTCCGACAAGCCCCGCTTCCCGCGCGCCGACGGTGACCGTCCGCCGCGCCGCGAAGGCGGCGACCGCCCCCGTGGCGAGCGTCCGGCTCGCGCTGACGGCGGTCCGCGCAGCTATTCCGACAAGCCAAGGGCACCGCGCGCCGAGGGCGATCGTCCGCCACGCCGCGAAGGTGGTGACCGTCCGTTCGGCGACAAGCCCCGCGGCAAGTCGTTCGGCGGCAAGCCCTCGAGTGGAAAATCCTTCGGCGAACGCTCCGGTGGCCCGCGTGGCGGCAAGCCCGGCGGCGGCAAGCCCGGTGGTGGACGTCCGGGCGGCGCTGGTCGCCCCGGTGGCGCTGGACGCCCGGCCGGCGGTGGCAAGCCGCGCGGCAGAGGAAACTAAGCGGCCGTGCGCATCGTCGGTGGAGAGTTTCGGGGTCGCAGCCTGGCGACCCCAAAGTCCAGCGATATCCGGCCGACCACGGACCGGACGCGCGAAAGCCTGTTCAACATCCTGAGCCACTCCTACCCGGAAGCGCTCGATGGCACCCGGGTGCTCGATCTTTTCGCGGGCACCGGCGCCGTCGGCTTCGAGGCCCTCTCACGCGGGTGCCGGCAGGCACTCTTCGTCGAGCAGGGCGTCGAGGGCAGGGGGCTCTTGCAGACGAACATCGAGACGCTTGGTCTTCAGGGACGCGCCAAGGTCTTCCGCCGTGACGCGACGAGCCTCGGCGGCGTCGGCACGATGGAGCCGTTTCATCTCGTCTTCGCCGATCCCCCCTATGCAAAGGGTCTCGGCGAGAAGGCATTGGAATCGGCCGCTGTCGGTAACTGGCTCGTCCCCGATGCACTGGTGATCCTCGAAGAACGGGCAGACGTTCAGCCGGCGCCGACCGCCGTGTTCGAAAGTCTCGATGTCCGGGTCTTCGGTGACACGCGCATGCATTTCTACCGCTTCCGCGGTGCCTGACGTCATATTTTCGATTTCCTTGCGACGATAGGCTGTCGCCGAACCATGCAGGTTTCTCTTATCCCGCGCCTGAAGGCGGCCTTCTGCAGAACTTGTCCTTAAACCGATGCCGATTTAAGGAACTATGCCGAAGCGGAGGACATGCCGATGAAGCAGGATCTTTCGATGACGAAGGGGGCGGGGCCGGCCTCCAGCCAGCCGACAGTGGCGCTGGCGCTGGGGGGCGGTGGCGCACGCGGGCTTGCGCACATTCACGTCATCGAGGCGCTGGACGAACTGGGCATTCGCCCGGTGGCGATCGCCGGTTCTTCCATCGGCGCAATCATGGGCGCCGGCATGGCGGCTGGCATGCGCGGCGAAGAGATCAGAGCGCACACGCTCTCGACCGTCGGCCATCGTCGCGAAGTCGTCAACCGGCTCTGGCAGCTGCGGCCGTCGAGCCTCTCCGAGGCCATGGTGAACGGCTTTCGCTTCGGGCAATTCAATGGCGAGCGCGTTCTCAGGGCCTTTTTGCCGAAGGCCATTCCGCCGAAGTTCTCGGACCTCGGCATTCCGCTCAAGGTGGTTGCCACCGACTACTATGGCCAAACCGAACACATCTGTGAAAAGGGTGACCTCTGGCAGGCGCTCGCGGCCTCGGCCGCCTTGCCTGCGATTTTCATCCCGGTCAAGATCGACGGGCGGGTGATGATCGATGGCGGCATCTACAATCCAATTCCCTTCGATCACCTGCGCGGGCTCGCGGATATCGTCATCGCTGTCGATGTCGTCGGCGGTCCGGATGGCGATGGCAAGACGATTCCAAGCCGCATCGACAGCCTTTTCGGCGCGAGCCAGTTGATGATGCAGTCGATCATCGCGATGAAGCTGAAGGAAGGCGCTCCCGACATTCTGTTGCGCCCCGATGTCGGTCGCTACCGGGTGATGGATTTCCTGCGAGCCAAGGACGTGTTGAGCGGAACAGTGGCGATCAAGGACCAGCTGAAACGGGCACTCGACGAGCGGATGCGGGCGCCGAGGTTCAAGTGAACCTCGACGACTGACGGGCCCGCACGGTCGGTGCAAGCGAGGCTATGCGTTCTCGCGCTCGTCCATAGGCAGCCCCGGCAGGACCCTTTCGCCCGTTTCCTGGGAATGATCGACCTCGCGTTTCGGCTTGACCAGCGGATCCGGACGCACCGGCCTTGAATGCAGCATGTCGCGACCTGAGGTGATGCCTTCGGCCTCCTGCAG
>NZ_JAEPRP010000273.1:0-6025 GCF_016652895.1 Ensifer sp. SSB1 | reverse complement strand
ACTCCCGTCTTTCGACGGCGGAAGAAATAACTTTCCATTCTTAATCAACGACTTACAGGCCCTGATTTCGTTTCGCTTCGCTAGGTTTCGTGCCCTCTCGTGCCATCGGCCCTCAAATCACCGTCTTATCGACTGGATGCAACTTTTTAGCGCCTCCGAGATGAAGCGCGCAACTATTGGAAGGAGGGGGTCTTTTGCCACCGGTGAGGCACTCAATCATGCCAATGTCGTCGACATCAGCGTTTCAACGCCGCATAGAGACCGACATCCTATCAAGTTCGCTTCGGTCCCATAACAGCGGAGCCTATTCTGCAAGAATGCGCTCGGCTTTGAGCGCGTTAGCTTCCGACGGTATTTCGTATCTGGAAATCTTGGGACCTAGCGGTGGGAAGGTAAACGCGGAACTAAGCGGGGTGGAAACCGCTGTTTGCCTTGGTGAGTTGATAGATCGCCACATCGCCGCGCAACTGGCAACCACGGATGCCGTTCGTGCGTGGGATGAGCAGAGGGCAGCCGGCGAACTGACGAATGTCGCCTATGCAAACCGACTGTTGGGCGTAGCGCGGGATGAAGAAGCCGGCTGGCTGGCAATCGTCGATTATAGGCCCCAGGGCGATCGGGAATCGAGGATGAAGCTCACCTATATGGCGGCTTACCTGATCGCGACACGGGGTACATTGAACGCCAAAGAGATGAATTCCGCCCTGGAAGCCCCTCGCGATCGACCGGGCGGCGTATCTGTTTCGTGAGCCTCCATTTTTATGCCGACTCCAGATTGATGTGCTGAGCCACGGGCTCTGCCGACTGGAACCGACAATCAGGTGTCTTATCCGTGCGGCTGTACGCAACGCTCGCCTTGCCCCAAACGCGGTAGATATAGACGAGGTAGACGACTTTCGACCTGTTTTCCGACGTGGTCGTCGAACCACCGGGTCATGCCACACGCGCGAACCCCCGGTCAGGCATGACAACGTGATGACGCAGGACCCCCGGTCCACAACCCTTGTGATTGTGTCGAGGCCGCCGAGATCTTTCATGCGACTGTTTCCTTGCTGGCAAATGACTTTGTTCTATCGCGCATCTAACTTGAATTCGACGTGGATAGTAGTTTGTCGAGAATGCAACAATTATGGAGTGGGGATCCGATGCTAACGATTCAACGCCTGAGTTTGGAGGATGCAAGGCTGCTGATCGCCGGCGCCAGCGCAAAGGCTGAGGAGATAGGCGTCCCGATGTGCATCGCCGTCTGCGATGAATCCGGCCAGTTGATCGCATTCGAACGGATGGATGGAGGCAAAGTCACCAGCACGATAATCGCGCAGGACAAGGCGTATACCGCGGCCGGAGCGAAGCGGACCACGGAGAGCTATGGGTCTGCAAGCCAACCCGGTAGTCCGGCATATGGCATCAACACGGCTATCGGCGGAAGGTTGATGATTGTTGGAGGAGGGGTGCCGGTCATCGTCGATGACAAAGTAGTCGGCGCAATCGGATTGAGTTCTGGAACTCCGGCCCAGGATATAGAATGCGCGCAGAGTGGCGTTGAGGTCTTCATGAGATCCCTCAAGTGAGTCGAACCAAGTTTTGAGTACAGGAGGTGGAGACACATGATTCTTCGGCGGCATCCGCCTCCCCACTCTCTCGTGCTGCAATGAGGTCCTCATGGACGGTAAGCGATCAACTCCTCTCCGCTTTGGAAAAGCCGCTTCCACTACAAAGTGTTCCGTCGAAGCTCCGAAAGCGGCAGCGGTAGATAGTACAACGGCCTTAGCGGGGTGAGATCTCGTCATTCGCGCCGCTTTTTTTCTTCTGTTTGCATGGGATCCGCGATCGCTTCGGTTACGAGGAGCTTGCCACCCTACCAATGCCCATCCACAGCGTCATAAAGAGTGTCCAGCCTGCTCGGACGCATCAGCCATTCGAATGGGCGGACGACGACAACTATTCCTGGCCCCACTCATTGTTCGGATATCAGACCCCGGCTCATCGCCACTACCGGCCGCAACGCTGCGAAAGATGAAAGCTTTGCGTTTCCGCCGGCTTATAACCACTCTCGTACCTGTTCAACAAATTCGTCGGGGCCAATGCCAGAGCTTCCCAGACTTGCCCGGTTTATGTTACGTTCAACGTTTCATGGTTGCGCTATACTAGAGGCTGAGCACGATGCTGGGAAGACGCTCGCGGTCAAAGGACCGGCCATCTCGCCGGCAACGAAGTGGGCGTCCCGAAAGGATCGTCGCAGGATCTTGTACTGACTAAGACAGCACCTGACGCCAAGGGCGGCGCGAGCCAGGCGGCGGCGTCGTGCTGATCAACCTGATTCATGTCATCGACGACCTGCGCAATCTCTGTGGTGACATCGTCAGCGTTCAGGCAGCGGAATCAAACGCTGTCCGAGAATTCCCGGTGGAGGATACTGCCGCCCAATGATCCTGCGCTTCGCCAATGGTGCGTTGGGAACGCTGAGCATTTCCGACAGTGCCTCGGCGCCGTGGAGTTGGGAAATGACAGCCGGCGAGAACAAGATGTACCCGAAGACTGACGAGTCCTGCTACTGGATCGCCGGAACTGAGGGCTCGCTCGGTGTTCCCAAGCTAGACCTCTGGCACTATGGCGGCCAGCCACACTGGGGACGGCCGATCCAGATCGAACGGGCAATCGCCCCAGAAGCCGACCCATTGGTCCTACAGCTCACGCATTTCTGTAAGGTCGCCCGGCGGGAAGTGGCGCCACTCCTAGATGCCCGCGGCGGCATGAAGACGCTGGAAGCCACGCTTGCGGTCAAGCAGGCCGCGGCGCGTGGCGGCATTGTCAATCTGGTGAACGAGGAGCCCAAACTATGCTTGCAGTAAGGGTTGCATACTCGGATCCCGAAAAAAGCGACGAAAGGCGCTTATACCTCGAGTCGCACAAACAGTATCTCCGGGAGACGGCATTGCAGCTTGTTCTGTCTGGCCCCATCCTCAGCCATGCCGGCGATCAGATCGGCGGCATGGTGCTTGCCGAAGTGCATGCCGTGGATGAGTTGGAGGCCTTCAGCGCAGCTGATCCATCTGTTATCCATAGTGTTTATCAGAACGTTGCGGTCTACGAATGGAAAGCAACGATCGACAATCGCGGAAACTGCATAGTGCCGACGGAATAACCGTATTGAGATGGGGTAGGCCGTTATGCGATCTGCAGCACGAGGTGGACTGCGCCTCTTAGACTGGCCAATCTGTCCTCAGCAGACCCCGTATAGCACCGGCCGAGCTTCGACCGCGAACAGAAGCAAGCACTCGGCGAAGGATTAAGCTCACAAGGGATTGACGCACAACCCGTTACAGAAGGATCGCTTACCCACAAAGGTCGTTGTATCGGTATCACCCGTTTTGTAGCTCGAAGTCGTTCAACCGCACGGCTAAGACGCGATTGCGGGCTTTCACGTGTCAACTTGCTCCGGCGCCGCGCTTGATTACGGCAGGATCGCAGATGCCGCGCGCGCGGTCGGGCGCCAAACGTCCGCCCTGTCGCGCTATTGGCTGGAAGTGGCGCGGCCTCGCAGATTCTGTTTTCGGCTTCGGAAACACCGCATCCGAACGCATCCCAGCCGCGGTCCGGCGATCTGCCGCCGTTCTCGCCTCTAACACGCTACAGTGCGTGAGGTCTTCAACCCTCAGCGTCCGCTAGGCATATTGTCGTAGCGAGCCGTCGATTTCACCATCGGGACGTCGTATCGCCTGACGGCTGGATTCCTCGCGGCAATCAGGAGTGGTTCTTGTCCAATTCTCGTTAGCGGAGCGATGGAATGATCGAGGATCTCTTGGCACAAACAGGACGTGGCCTTCTGAGCGCAAGGCAGCGGCGGCGCCTACATCGAGCAGCATTCGACGCCGCACTCGCCCGTGCATATTTGGTTAGAACCGACAACCGTGTGCGTGTCGACGTGATGACACGTTGACGCGTTCGTGCATCGCAATGTCGCGAACCTCACCCATCCGACCGATCTCAACATCCTTTTAGTGGACGAGTTTACCATTCACCCGACTAGGGGTGAGACCCTCGCGCATAGGAGAAAACGAATGAGCACCCATGCCAAGCAGAAGCGACTTTCTACGGCATCGATCCGCGCAATGAAGGGCAGGGACCGTGTGGTATGCCTCACAGCCTACACGACGCCTATCGCCAGGCTGCTGGACCCGTATTGCGATCTCCTTCTCGTCGGTGACTCCTTGGGGATGGTCCTTTACGGGATGGATACCACCGCCAGTGTGAGTCTCGACATGATGACAGCACACGGTCGCGCGGTGATGCGAGGTGTGGAGCGGGCCTGTGTGATCGTGGACCTTCCCTTCGGCAGCTACCAAGTCTCGAAGGAGTGTGCTTTTGAGAACGCGTTGAGGCTCATGCAAGACACTGGTTGCGACGGGGTGAAGCTCAAGGGCGGAGAGGAGATGGCCGAAACGGTCGAGTTTCTGGTCGCGCGTGGTATTCCAGTGTTCGGCCACATTGGCCTAATGCCGCAACTCGTCAACACCGCAGGCGGGTTTCGTTCAATGGAGCATTCCGACGCCGAGGCCGAAAAGATCCGACGCGACGCCGCCGCGATTGAGCAGGCGGGCGCTTTCGCGCTGGTGATCGAAGGCACCGTCGAGTCTCTCGCGAGAGAAATCACTACGTCGCTCTTCGTTCCAACGATAGGGGTCGGAGCATCCGTGGCCTGCGACGGACAAGTGCTTGTCGCCGACGACATGTTCGGTCTGTTCGACGACTTCAAATTCGTAAAGCGTTTTGCAGAGCTTGGACTGCTCGTGTCGAGCGCAGTACAGGGTCACGCGCTCGAGGTGCGTGACGGCCCCGGCGCAAGAGCATGCAAATGCGTCTAAAGAAAGAGCAACGTCGTTCAATGCTGCTTGACCGGGCCATTGAATTATTTGCCGAGAATGGATTTGAGGCTTCGACCCATAAGCTCGCTGACGCGCTAGGCGTCACGCAACCGCTAATTTATCGGTATTTTGCAACGAAGGAGAAGCTGTTGGAGGCAGTCTATTCCTCAATCCTTGAGGATCATTTTAGTGAGGAATGGACACAGCTTATCTCTGATCGCGCGAGGCCTCTCAAAGAACGGCTGATCGATTTTTATAAAGCTTTCGGCCGCGCAACACGTTCCAGGACTTGGCTGCGACTCTATCTCTACGCGGGTTTGAAAGGGCGTGAGCTTAATATGAAATATATTGAGCTGCTGATGACCAATATCATCTTAGTCATTGCCCATGAAGTCAGGCATGAACTGAAGTTGCCAGACCCCATGGAAGTCCCAATCAAGGCAGAGGAATTGGAGGTTATTTGGAACCTACATAACGGGCTTTTTTACTATGGCGTCCGCGATCTTGTTTTTGAGGTGCCCGACATGCCCAACTATGATCTCAGTGTCAGCAGAATTATTACAGTGTTTTTATCCGGCTATTCGTCACAGTTCGACGATGCGGCAAGTGCCTGAACCCGTGTCGTAAATGTGGCGGACCGGAGAGAAGCCTGTCACTTGCCAACCTATCAGCGAACGCAACTCGGGGGCAGATCGGAAGAACCGGAAGTACTGACGCCGGTCAGCTAGCTTTTGGTCCGCCGGTGCCTTGAATGCAGATAATTGCCACGTTGGCAGATTTCGCGAGGCACTTGAGGACCTGGGCGGAGGGCTTGCGTTCTAAGAGCCGGTCGCCGTTGCGGTCGTCCTAGCTGCAAAGTAGCGCGTATAGCCGCTCCTATTGGCCGCATACTTTCGCAGAATGGAGCGGTACACTTGCACATTACCGCATGTGCGCAACTTTGAGCTATCACAACAACGGGGCAACAGGGGGTCGGGTTAGCGATTGCGCGGCTTTCGAATGTTCAGGCTTTTCTGTGCCCCCTACAGCCATGGCCCATCAAGGAAGCCCGCACTCTCAAAGCGTCTTCTGCAACTCCGGCAGAGCGTCGAAGAGATCAGCAACCAGGCCGTAGTCGGCGACCTGGAAGATCGGCGCCTCTTCGTCCTTGTTGATTGCGA
>NZ_JAEPRP010000025.1:0-56785 GCF_016652895.1 Ensifer sp. SSB1 | reverse complement strand
GAAGATCTCGACTGGACCATGTCCAACCTCTTCGACGCCATGGGCGCCATGTCCTCGAAATACAACGAGACGCCGGCGAGCGCTTCCCGCGCCTATGATGCCAACCGCGACGGTTTCGTCATTGCCGGCGGCGCAGGTGTGCTCGTTCTCGAAGAACTGGAACACGCAAAGGCCCGCGGCGCCAAGATCTACGCCGAAATCGTCGGCTACGGCGCGACGTCCGACGGCTACGACATGGTGGCACCTTCTGGTGAAGGCGCGATCCGCTGCATGCGCCAGGCGCTTTCGACGGTGAAGGGCGATGTCGACTACATCAACACCCACGGCACCTCGACGCCTGTTGGCGACAGCAAGGAAATCGGGGCGATCCGCGAAGTGTTCGGCAGCAAGATGCCGCACATCCAGTCGACCAAGTCGCTCACCGGCCACTCGCTGGGCGCCGCTGGCGTGCAGGAATCCATCTATGGCCTGCTGATGATGCAGGCTGGCTTCATCGGCGAAAGCGCGCATATCAGCGAGCTCGATCCTGAGTTCGATGGCGTTCCGATCGTTCGCAAGCGCATCGACAACGCCAAGATCGACACAGTTCTCTCGAACTCGTTCGGCTTCGGCGGCACCAATGCAACGCTCGTCTTCCAGCGCTACAACGGATAACACCATGACGGGACTGATGACCGGAAAGCGTGGCCTCATCATGGGTGTGGCCAACAACCATTCTATTGCCTGGGGCATCGCCAAGGCGCTGGCAGCGCAGGGCGCTGACCTTGCCTTCACCTTCCAGGGCGAAGCTCTCGGCAAGCGCGTCAAGCCACTGGCCGCCGAACTCGGTTCCGACTTCCTGCTTCCCTGCGATGTCGAAGACATTGCGTCTGTCGATGCCGTCATCGACGCGCTCAAGGAGCGCTGGGGCTCGCTGGACTTCATCGTCCATGCCATCGGCTTCTCCGACAAGAACGAACTGAAGGGCCTCTACGCCGACACCTCGCGCGACAATTTCAGCCGCACGATGGTGATCTCCTGCTTCTCCTTCACCGAAATCGCCAAGCGCGCCGCCGAACTGATGAACGACGGCGGCTCGATGCTGACGCTCACCTATGGCGGGTCGGTGCGCGTCATGCCGAACTACAATGTCATGGGCGTTGCCAAGGCCGCGCTCGAGGCTTCGGTACGCTACCTCGCCGCCGACTACGGCGCGCGCGGCATCCGTGTCAACGCAATCTCGGCCGGCCCGATCCGCACGCTTGCCGGCGCCGGCATTTCCGACGCCCGGGCGATGCTCTCCTGGCAGCAGAAGAACTCGCCGCTGCGCCGCACCGTCACCATCGACGACGTCGGCAGCTCTGCGCTATACCTGCTTTCGGATCAGACGCGCGGCGAGACGGGCGAGATCCACTATGTCGATTCCGGCTACAACATCACCTCGATGCCGGCGCTCGACACGCTCAGGACGGCCGACGCCGAATAGCGCTCTCAATCTACCAACCACGACAAAGCCCGTGGATCGGCCTCGATCCGCGGGCTTTGTCGTTCAAGAGCCGCTCAGGGAAACAGAAACAGCGCGAGCACGGCGACGACGATCGCCAGCACGATGAAACCCGTATGTGCGCGCCGCCCCGGCGCCATAGGCAGGTGATAAAGACTCTTCAGGAACGACATGGGGACCTCGGAGGTCGCTCCATGTCCCTCGGCATGCTTGATGTCCTTGGCGACAGCCTCGGCCGCGTCCTCGCTCAAAGGCGGCCTGTTCACACCCCATGTCATGGCACTCATCCTCCGACGAGAAATACCGACGACGTCATGGTGAGCCCGAACAGGGGCGATGGCAACAGGCAAACTGTCGCTTCACACCGGCCGAAGAGAAGGGCCCGAAACGCAAAGAGCCGGGCGTTTGGCCCGGCTCTCTGCTTGATCCTCAGTGGTCCTCAGCGCTTGGCCCAGAGCACCTTGAAACGGGCGTTGCGGCAGGTTTCGCCGTATTCCTTGGAATTCTCTGCCAGCACCTGCTCATAGGGCAGGCCCCGGTTGGCGACCAGCATCAGCTTGCCGCCCTGCTTCAGCGCCTTCAGCGCCGTCTTGATGATGGCGACACCAAGCGCCGGCTCGGCGGCGTGGGCCTCATGGAAGGGCGGGTTCATGACGATGAGATCGTACTTGTCGCGCGGCTCTTCGCTCGTGAGGTCGAACCAGTAGAAACGCACCGGCATGCGCGGAGCGTTCGCCATCATGTTGACGCGGGCGGCCTCGAGCGCCTCGTGATCGGCTTCGAACAGGTCGATGCCCTTGGTGCCCGGCGCGGTTTCGGCAAGCTTTGCAGCAAGATAGCCCCAGCCCGCGCCGAAATCGGCGGCGTGGCCATGAAAATCGTTCGGCAGGCGCGAGGCGAGCAGCTCGGAACCCGCATCGATGCGGTCGTGCGAGAACATGCCGGGCGAGGCCTCGAACAGGCCCTCGACGCGCACCGGCACCTTGGCGAGCTTGTGCACGGCATCGGTTACATCTTCGGGACGAGTGAACCAGAAGGCGACGCCGTGATACTTCGGCAGGTGATCGCCATCCCATTCGAACTTGGCAATCCGCTTCTTCAGCGACTGGATGCCGTCTTCCTTGCCGCCGGCAACGACGATCAGGCCGCCCTCACGCGTGCGCTTCAACGCCTCGGCGATACGGTCCTCGTTCTCACCCTTGTGCTTGCCACAGAGCACCAGCGTGACGTCGTAGTCCTCGCCGGTGACCTCAGGCGTCACATCGGCGCGCACGGCCTCCAGGGCGCGATAGAGCGGCCTTGACGGCTGAACGGCTGCTATCGAGGCTTCGAAGCCCTTGGGCAACCGGTAGCCCGCCTCGGCGCCGAGAAAGAGCACACGCTCGCCCTCGCCCGGCGGGTCGATCACGCCGCTATCGAACGGGTAAAACAGGGTCTTCAACGCATCTCGGCTCATCGGTCTATCCGTCATCTTCCTACAAGAAAGGGGCGCGGAGCGATCCGCTCCGCGCCCCGAATGCTTTCGGGTGAAGCCCGCTTATTCGGCGGCTTCGCCGTCGCCCTTCTTCTCAGACTTTTCGGCAACGATTTCCTTGCCGGTGGCCTGATCGACAACCTTCATCGACAGGCGAACCTTGCCGCGCTCGTCGAAGCCCATGAGCTTGACCCAGACCTTGTCGCCTTCCTTGACGACGTCGGTCGTCTTGGCGACGCGCTCGGAGGCGAGCTGCGAGATGTGGACGAGGCCGTCACGGGCGCCGAAGAAGTTGACGAAGGCGCCGAAGTCGGCGGTCTTCACAACGGTGCCTTCATAGATCTGGCCGACTTCCGGCTCGGCGACGATCGAGTGGATCCACTTGCGGGCCGCTTCGATTTCCTTGCCGGACGAAGAGGCGATCTTCACGGTGCCGTCGTCTTCGATGTTGATCTTGGCGCCGGTCTTTTCGACGATTTCGCGGATGACCTTGCCGCCCGAACCGATGACTTCGCGGATCTTGTCGACCGGGATGTTCATGACTTCGATGCGCGGAGCGAACTCGCCGAGCTGGCCGCGGCTTTCGGAGATGGCCTTTGCCATTTCGCCGAGGATGTGGAGACGGCCGCCCTTGGCCTGGTTGAGCGCAATGCCCATGATCTCTTCGGTGATGCCCTCAATCTTGATGTCCATCTGGAGCGAGGTGATACCGGCTTCGGTGCCTGCAACCTTGAAGTCCATGTCGCCGAGGTGGTCTTCGTCACCGAGGATGTCGGAGAGAACGGCGAAGCGCTCATCTTCCTTGATCAGGCCCATGGCGATACCGGCAACCGGCTTTGCGAGCGGAACGCCGGCATCCATCAGCGCGAGCGAGGTGCCGCAGACGGTGGCCATCGAGGACGAGCCGTTGGACTCGGTGATCTCGGATACGACGCGCAGCGTGTAGGGGAACTGTTCGGCTTCCGGGAGCATCGGGCGGATCGCGCGCCAGGCGAGCTTGCCGTGACCGATTTCGCGGCGGCCCGGGGAGCCCATGCGACCAGTTTCACCGACCGAGAAGGGCGGGAAGTTGTAGTGCAGCATGAAGCGTTCTTTGTACATGCCGGTCAGGCTGTCGACGTACTGTTCGTCTTCACCGGTGCCGAGCGTGGCAACGACGATCGCCTGCGTTTCACCGCGGGTGAACAGCGCCGAACCGTGGGTGCGCGGCAGGAGGCCGACTTCCGAGACGATCGGGCGAACGGTTTCCAGATCGCGGCCGTCGATACGGCTCTTGGTGTCGAGGATGTTCCAACGAACGATCTTGGCCTGCAGGTGCTTGAAGACGGCGCCGATTTCTTCGGCCGTGTGGGCCGGGTTCTCGATGCCTTCCGGCAGGAAGTGAGCCTTCACCTTGGCCTTGACGGCGTCGACGGCAGCGTAGCGAGCGGCCTTCTCGGTGATCTTGTAGGCGTTGCGCAGTTCGTCTTCGGCAAGCGAGAGCATGGCGTTCTCGAGAGCGGAATGATCTTCCGGTTCGAACTCGCGCGGCTCCTTGGCAGCGACTTCAGCGAGCTTGATGATGGCGTCGATGACCGGCTGGAAGCCCTTCTGGCCGAATACGACAGCGCCGAGCATGACGTCTTCCGGCAGTTCCTTGGCTTCCGACTCGACCATCAGCACCGCTTCCTGGGTGCCGGCGACGACGAGGTCGAGGGTCGATTCGTCCATCTCGTCGAGATGCGGGTTGAGAACGTACTGGCCGTTGATGTAGCCGACGCGCGCGCCACCGATCGGGCCCATGAACGGAACGCCGGACAGCGTCAGCGCAGCGGAAGCTGCGACCATCGACAGGATGTCGGGATTGTTTTCGAGGTCATGCTGCATGACCGTGACGATGACCTGGGTGTCGTTCTTGTAGCCATCGGGGAAAAGCGGGCGGATCGGACGGTCGATCAGGCGGGAAACGAGCGTTTCGTTTTCGCTCGGACGGCCTTCGCGCTTGAAGTAGCCACCCGGGATCTTGCCGGCGGCATAGGTCTTTTCCTGGTAGTTGACGGTCAGCGGGAAGAAGTCCTGGCCCGGCTTCGGCGACTTGGCCGAAACGACGGTGGCGAGAACGACGGTTTCGCCGTAGGTGGCGAGCACGGCACCATCAGCCTGGCGGGCGATCTTGCCGGTTTCGAGCTTGAGCGGACGCCCAGCCCATTCGATTTCAACCGTGTGGGTATCGAACATGTTCTGTCCTTCGTGTGCGGCGGACCTTTCCGCGGCTGTTGCAGCGCGGGTGGTCGAAGGGCCGCATGAAATGGCGCATCACGGGCAAGACAACGGGAGGCTTCACGCTTGAAATCGGCTTGTTTCCGCTTCACCGGCCGCTGCTCTGCGGCATCTCGGCAAACGGGCCGAAGCATCCTGCAATCCTGCCCCATGACGGGCCATCGGTTGATCCGCGAAACCGGCCCATCCGGTTCGCTGGATTCTCTCCTTTAGCCACGTTTCCTATGCGGCCGGAGAGTTTATTCCTTGAGCGCCCAGCGCTCCATAAAAAAGCCGGCGGGCCGCAATGACCCGCCGGACAAGTCGCTTAGCGACGGATGCCCAGGGCACCGATCAGCTTGGTGTAGCGCGCTTCGTCTTTCTTCTTCAGATAGTCGAGGAGCGAACGACGGCTGGAAACCATCGCGAGAAGACCACGGCGGGAATGGTTATCCTTCTTGTGGCCCTTGAAGTGTTCGGTCAGGTTGTTGATCCGTTCCGTCAGGATAGCAACCTGGACTTCCGGGGAACCGGTATCGCCTTCAACGGTTGCAAATTCCTTGATGAGCTGAGCCTTACGCTCTGCAGCAATCGACATCGGATGATCCTTTCGATTTCGAGGATTTAGGGACGCCTTCAGCCGGGATGTCGTCCAGCTGCGGCCGTGAATGCAACCGGCATGCGCCTTTTGCTGGCGTGCCTATAAACGAATTGGATGAAAAAGGAAAGGGTCATGAACCGGCACAAAGAAGGGCCAACGGAGAGCGCTAGTTGCTTGTCGGACGCGGCCGCATCGGCGCGGATTTCTGCTGATCGCGATTGACGGAGATGTAGTCGAGATGGGCAGAGAAGACCAGCCAAGCGGCCCCGCTTCGTTGGCGACCAGAGACCAGCGCTTGCCCCTGTGGTCGCGCGCTCCCGCCTGGCCCACCTTCGCCCCGTTTGACAACGTCATGACGACGCGCCCGTTTGGCGCGTCGCGCACATTGAGCGGTGTTCTGGTCGGATCCGCGACCGTGCAGGCGATCTCGGCGCCACGTGCCGGCCCTCCCGCCGTCAGGATCACCATCGAAACGGCGGCAAGCTCCAGCGAGCGAAAGAGCATTTCATCGCGTTCCCCTCAGGTGCGCCTCACGAACCTTCTTCCTTCGCATCGCGCGGAATGGTGATCCGCCACTCGATGCCATCGGCATGCATCACCCGCTCCAGAGTGGCGTTCAGCGCCATGCCGAGCATGCGCTCCAATACCAGCGTCCCGAAACCCTTGCGGACGGGGTCCGACGGCTTGCCTGCGAGATCGGCGCCCTCCTCCCGCCAGCGAATGGCAATGCCTTCATCCTCCAGCGACCAGCTCAGCTTGACGACCCCGGTGGTGTTGGCGAGCGCACCGTATTTGGTGGCATTGGTCGCCAGTTCGTGCAGGGCCATGCCGAGCGTCTGCGAGATCTGCGTGTCGAGCCTCAGTGCCGGGCCGGACAGGATCACACGCGTCGGATCGTCAGGCGTGAAGGGCTGCAACTGGTTCTGGGCGAGCTCGCGGAAATCGACGCCTTGGGCGGCGTTGGCGATCATCAGGTCGGTCGAGCGCGCGAGGCCGGCAATGCGCTTGCGGAAGGAATCGGCAAAGTCCGACGCACTCTCGGCCGAATAGACCGACTGGTTCAGCATGGACTGGATGACGGTCAGCTGGTTCTTCGAGCGGTGCGCCACCTCGCGCATGAGGAAGCGGATCTCGTTTTCGGCCTTGCCGCGCGCCGCTGCTGCGCGCGCCAGCGCTGCCGAGACCTGCTCGACTTCTGCGATCATGTGCGGGCGGGATTCGATCCGTTCACCGGCGCCGAGGCGACGCGCATCCTGCGCCACGAGCTTGACGCCCTGTGACAACAGCCGCGCAATTGCCAACGATCCGGCGATCGCGATGCCGGCAAAGATGATGCCGCCGAGCGACAGCCAGAGGAACGACCAGACCGCCGGAGCATCGACCGTCGCGCGCGGCGCCCAGGCGATGATCCGCCAGCCGGTCACGACCGAGAACTCGGTCGCGACCCGGTACTCCGTGCCGTTTTCCTTGATATTGCGGACCCCGATGCTGATCGCCGGCACCTTGTCGAGGAAGAACGGTTCTCCGGCCTTGACCTTCGCATCCGACGAAATGATGACCTTGCCTGCGCCATCGACCAGTGCTGCGCTCCATCCGGGAGAAAGCGTGTCGCGGTTGACCGCCTTGGCCATGTTTTCGGCGTTTTGCGTCAACGTCAGCAGATATTCCTCGCCGGTCGACAGCTTCGCCGGCAGGTAGACGTTGAACACCCATTTTCCCGCGGTCTGGCCGAAGAACACGTTGGAGACGAGCGGCGAGTCATTGTTGGTGAAGGCGCGCTCGACGGAATCAGGGTCCGAAGCCTTGCTAAGCTGCGCGCCAAAAGGAACCCGGGTGTTGAGCCGCTGGTTGTGATTGCGATCGATGACGATCAGGTAGGAATCCGTTCCGGCAAGCGCCGTGGCGGCCCGGCCGTAGAAGGCCTCCATGTTGCCGTCTTCGATCTCTTGCGAAGTCGACAGCACCTTCAGCGTCGTCAGCATGCCCTCGATGTCACGTTCGACGATGCGCGTCACCGAGCCGGTCGAGGCCTGCAGCAGGGCGGTGATCACCTGTTCCTGCTGATCGACGCTGCGCTTCAGCACCACGAGCGAAAAGATGAAGGCGGGGACGATGGCCACAAGCAGCAGCGACGTCAGATAGAAGCTGAAAGGCCGGGTCAATCGATGACGGACGAGGTCGCTCACCGCCGCCAGGCCATTCGCAGCCTTTCGCTTTCCTTCGTCCAACACGCCGGTCACCTCAGTCGCCCTTCTTCCTGCCGCGCCAACGGCACAGCCGCCTTCGGCGCGCGCTGCCAAATGCGGTGCGACCGCCATTCGGTTCTGCAGCACGGCAAGGAAACGGAATCACCTCGGATGGATTGGAAGCCCATGCCGGGGATCATGCGTCAAGGATGGCGCAAAGGCAAACGCTTCCGGGTGCTTAGCCCGTGGCAAAAACCCGCTTCGGGCGGAATTCGCCTTCGGCAATTTCACCGATGGCGATGAGCTTGCCGCGTGCCGTCGCGTAGGCTTCAGGCGTCGCAAGCGGCGCATCGCGACCGCGCAGGATGATGGGATTGCCCATCCTCAGGCGGTGCGCCTGATCATCGTTGACGGCAACATGCGGCAGGCTGGAAAGCGCTTCACCGGTCTCGATCAGATAGGCGTCGAGCGCCGCCAGGCGTTCCTCGTCGCTCTCGATCTTTTCCAATGCCACCAGATCGGCGAGCGGCACCATGTCCTCTTCACCGAACGGCGCGACAAAGGTTCGGCGCAGCGAGGCGATGTGGCCGAAACAACCGAGATCGCGACCCATGTCGCGAGCGAGCGAGCGCACATAGGTGCCCTTGCCGCACTCGATCTCGAAATGCGCGAGATTGGGAGTGGCACCGAGCAGCGTCAGGCGGTGCACCTCGACCTCGCGGGCCGGAATCTCGACGGGTTCGCCATCGCGGGCCAGATCGTAGGCGCGCTCGCCATCGATCTTGATCGCCGAGAACTGCGGCGGCACCTGGCTGATGACACCGGTGTATTTCGGAAGCAATGCGCGGATCGCCTCTTCGTTCGGCCGCTCGCTCGAGGAATGCGTGACCTCGCCTTCGAGATCGTCGGTCGAGCGTTCCTCGCCCCAGGCAACGGTGAATTCGTAGATCTTGCGTCCGTCCATTACATAAGGGACGGTCTTCGTCGCATCGCCGAGGGCGATCGGCAGCATGCCGGAGGCCAACGGATCGAGCGTGCCAGCATGGCCGGCCTTCTGGGCCTTGAACAGCCACTTGATCTTCGAGACGGCTTCGGTGGAGCCGAAGTCGAGCGGCTTGTCGAGGATCAGCCAGCCCGAGATCGGGCGGCCCTTGGGCTTACGCGGTTTGGACATGAAATCTACTATTCTTCGTCTTCGCTGGTCTGGTCGAGATCGCGGCTGACTTCCGGCGAACGCAGGAGCTCGTCGATCTTCTTGTAGTTGTCGAAGCTCGTATCGTCACGGAAACGAACGTCGGGCATGTATTTCATCTGCCGGAGCTGCGGGCCGAGGCGGCCGCGAATGTACTTGGCATTGCGGTTGAGCGCCTCGATGACTTCGGCATGGTTGGGCACGCCAAGCGGCGTGACATAGGCAGTAGCAATCTTCAGGTCGGGCGACATGCGCACTTCCGAGATCGCGATGACGGTCTTCTCGATCACGGGATCGCGCACCTCGCCACGCTGCAGAACCTGCGTGATCGCAGCGCGCACCTGCTCACCGACGCGCAGCATGCGCTGGGAGGGGGCTGAGGATGTAGCTTTGCTCATGGTCGTTGACTTTCCAAGGTTCTGCACCCTCCCGGGGCGCGGAAAACCGTTTTGCTCTCTAGCGTAATATATCGTCTGTGCCTCAGGCGCGGATAGTTCCAATTGACCGGGCCCGCCGTCGTTGGCGCAGGGCCAAGAAAACACCCATGGCGGTCAAAGCCGACGCGGACAGCAGGTGGATCAATTCGAATTGCGGGTGAGCGCAACCCTCTTTGATGGCGGACTGCCATACCTCGTGCTCGGCATCACCTCGGGACGTTATGGCTATCAACAAGAGCAAACCGCCGAGAAGGCTTCCGACCCAAAGCAACGCCCGAAGGCGCAATACCGTCGAGCCGATCGCCAGACAGAAAAGCGCCGCCAGACCGACCCAGTTGGTCAGAAACGCGGCCGCCTCATTGAAAACGGAGAAATCCTGCCCATCCCATCCGGGATAGATCTTGTCGCAGACTTCCGCAAAGGCCGTCTCCCACCAAAACGACACAACAGCGGCCAAGGCCGCCGTTGTGCAGAATTGCCGGGCTTTCAGCCCCATCAAAGCGTCCGCGTGATGTGCTCGACGCGGAAGCACTCGATCGTATCGCCGGCGCGAATGTCTTCGTAATTCTCGAAGGCCATACCGCATTCCTGACCGACGTTGACTTCCGAGACTTCGTCCTTGAAGCGCTTGAGGGTCTTGAGCTTGCCTTCGTGGATAACGACGTTGTCGCGAACCAGACGGACGCCGACGCCACGCTCGACCTTGCCTTCGGTGACGCGGCAACCGGCAACCTTGCCGACCTTGGTGATGTTGAACACCTCCAGGATTTCGGCATTGCCGAGGAACGTTTCGCGACGTTCCGGCGAGAGCAGACCCGACATCGCCGCCTTCACGTCATCCACCAGATCGTAGATGATGTTGTAGTAGCGGATTTCGATGCCGGCGCGCTCGGCGGCCGAACGGGCCTGCGAGTTGGCACGGACGTTGAAGCCGATGATCGCGGCGTTCGACGCTTCGGCGAGCGAGATATCGGACTCGGTGATACCACCGGCACCCGAATGCACGATGCGCGCACGAACTTCGTCGGTTCCGAGCTTGTCGAGTGCACCGGCGATCGCTTCGATCGAACCCTGCACGTCGCCCTTGATGACCAGCGGGAACTCCTTGAGACCGGAGGTCTGGAGCTGGGTCATCATCTGCTCGAGCGAGCCGCGCGAGCCGGACTGACGGGCAACCTGCTTCTCGCGGGCGAGACGCTGGCGGTATTCCGAGATCTCGCGAGCGCGGCCTTCGTTCTCGACGACGGCGAACTTGTCGCCCGCAGCCGGCGTGCCGGAAAGGCCGAGAACCTCGACCGGCATCGACGGACCGGCTTCCTTGACATGTTCACCCTTGTCGTTGACCAGCGCGCGCACACGGCCCCACTGATCACCGGCAACGATGATCTGGCCCGGACGCAGCGTGCCCTTCTGGACGAGGACCGTCGCAACCGCACCGCGGCCGCGGTCAAGTTCAGCTTCGACCACCGTACCTTCGGCCGTCCGGTTCGGATTGGCGCGCAGGTCGAGGATTTCGGACTGAAGCAGGATCGCTTCCAGCAGCTTGTCGAGGTTGGTGCCGTTCTTCGCGGAAACTTCCACGTCGAGAACTTCACCACCCATGGATTCGACGAAGACTTCGTGCTGCAGCAGTTCGGTGCGAACCTTCTGCGGGTTTGCCGTCGGCTTGTCGACCTTGTTGATCGCAACGATGATCGGAACGCCGGCAGCCTTGGCATGGTTGATCGATTCGATCGTCTGCGGCATCACGCTGTCGTCAGCCGCAACCACCAGGATCGCGATGTCGGTCGCCTGGGCACCGCGAGCACGCATCGCCGTGAACGCCGCGTGACCGGGCGTATCGATGAAGGTGATCTTGTTGCCGTTCTGCTCGACCTGATAGGCGCCGATGTGCTGGGTGATGCCACCAGCTTCGCCGGCAACCACGTTGGCGTGGCGGATCGCATCGAGCAGCGAGGTCTTGCCGTGGTCGACGTGACCCATGATCGTAACGATCGGCGGACGCGGCAGCATTTCCTCTTCCGAGTCCGACACGTTGAAGATGCCCTCTTCGACGTCGGATTCCGAGACGCGCTTGACCGTGTGGCCGAATTCGCCAGCGATGAGTTCAGCCATATCGGCGTCGATCAGATCGCCGGGCTTCATCATCTGGCCTTCCTTCATCAGGTACTTGATGACGTCGACCGCGCGCTCAGACATGCGCTGCGACAGTTCCTGGATGGTGATGGTCTCCGGCAGGATGACTTCGCGGGAAATCTTCTCGCGGGTTTCCTGCATCTGGCTACGCTTGAACTTCTCCTGGCGGCGACGCATCGCCGACAGCGAGCGGGCGCGCTGACCTGCATCCTCGTCGGCAGCGGTGCTCAGCGTCAGCTTGCCCTGGCGGCGACCGTCGTCGCCCTTCGGGCGGGCCGGAGCCTTGGCGGGCTCGGGGCGCACGACCTTGCCGCGCGCCGGACCGGCGCCCGGGCGCGGACCACGATCCTCGTCCTTTTCGTTGTCGACCTTGCGGCCGCGCAGGGCACCAGCCGGTGCCGGCGTCGGAAGGCCGGCTGCCGGAGCAGCAGCGGGACGTCCTGCCTGCGGGCGATTATCGACGCGACGCTCGGCGGAAGCCGGCGTGTGAGCAGCCACGGGGCGCTCTTCAACAACCTCTTCAACCTTTGCTTCGGGCTCGACTGCCGGGCGGGCAGCTTCCTCGGCGGCACGACGTGCGGCTTCTTCCTTCTCCTGCTGGAGACGGGCTTCTTCCTCACGCTTGCGGCGCGCTTCGTTTTCAGCACGGATGGCCGCTTCTTCGGCTTCGCGGATCTGGGCCTCTGCCAGGGCGCGGCGGCGCGCATCGATCTCACCGGCGGAAAGCTGGTTCAGGACAACGCCGACGCGCGGACGGTTGGCCTGATTGGCTTCCTGACGGGTCTGATGCTGCTGCGGCTGCGGAGCCGGACGGCCGGAAGGCTGCGGCTGAGCCGGACGCTGTTCAGCCGGCCGTGCGGCAGGTGCCGCGCTCACCGGCGTGATCGTACGCTCTTCCTTGGGGCGATGGAAAGAAGTCGGGCGTTTCCTGGTTTCGACCACGACCGCCTTGGTGCGGCCACGACCGATGTCCTGACGCACGGTCCCCTGCGAAACCCCGTGGGGCTTCAGGGTCAGCGTCTTCTTGCCTGCTGCGCTGCCTGTCTTGTCGTCGTTGTTGTCGTCAGTCATTCCGTTCCGTTCCTAGCGATCAGGCCCGGATGCGTATCACCCGACCCCGTCTTCTAAATTGTCTCGAACAATACCCGCGATGCCGGCATTCGCCGGTGACGCGTGTCATTGCTGTGGCTTGCCAGCGCCGCCTTCGGCCCGGACCGGGACGGATCCTCGGTACTTTTCGAGCATGATTGCGCGCTTCACTACACCTTCACCCGCCTGCCCTGCAAGCGCTGCGGCATGGATAAAAGCATTACTTCCTAAAAGGCCCTCCATTTCCGCCCCGGTGAAGGGACGGAACGAAGGTATTTCCATTTCGTCGTCGGCCACGAAGCTCATCGCCTTGCGAGCCTGGTCTATCTTGCGCACGCCGTCCGCCGCAGCATCGGCTGCATGGAACACGGCAAGCGCTGCAAGGCCGCGTACGGCCTGTTCCGTCTTCGTCGCGCCGGAGATGAACTGGGCCGCCTTGCGGGCCATGTTCATCATGCCGGCCAACTGCTCGCAGAGCAGCCGGTCGACGTCATCGGCAAGCGTTGCGTCAGCCTTGACGTCCGCTTTCAGGGCGCGGGCGAAGAACTTCTTCGCCACCGCCTTTTCAATGAGCACCCGCTCGGCCTTCACCCAACATCCGCGTCCCGGAAGCTGCCGCTTCAGATCGGGAACGACGCGACCGTCCGGCCCGGCAACGAAGCGGATCAACTCGTCGGGTGAACCGCTCTCGCGGGTGACGATGCAGGTCCGCGTGTTGCCGCTCCGATCCTTCGGGCCCCCGTCCGTGGGCAGAGTGTCCGAAGGCAGGCTGTCGGCATCATCAGAGGCGATCATTGTCCTTAAGCGTCCTGCTCGGCGCCTTCGGCAACTTCGATCGGCTCTTCGCCTTCGGCCTCATCGCTTGCCAGGTCCTCTTCCGTGATCCAGCCGGCCGCGAGGCGGGCCTGAACGATCATGGCTTCGGCTTCGGCGCGCGAAACGTCGAACTTCGAGAAGGTGCCCTCGAAGCGCTTGGTCTCGCCGTCCTTGCGTTCGCTCCAGCCGACGAGGTCGTCAGCGGCGCAGCCGGCAAAGTCCTCGATCGTCTTGATGCCTTCTTCGCCAAGGGCGACGAGCATCTGGCTCGTCAGGCCGTCGATCGAGCGCAGCTCGTCGGCGACACCGAGTTCCTTGCGCTTGGCATCCATTTCAGCTTCGAGCTTGTCGAGGAATTCGCGCGCACGGGTCTGGATTTCGGTCGCGGTCTCCTCGTCGAAGCCGTCGATCGACGCGATTTCGTCGAGATCGACATAGGCGAGCTCCTCGACGGCGGCAAAGCCTTCGGAAGCCAGAACCTGGCCGACCATCTCGTCGACGTCGAGCGCGTCCATGAAGAGGTTGGTGCGCTCGGTGAATTCCTTCTGACGACGCTCGCTCTCTTCCTGCTCGGTGAGGATGTCGATATCCCAGCCGGTCAGCTGCGAAGCGAGGCGAACGTTCTGGCCGCGACGGCCGATGGCGAGCGAAAGCTGCTCGTCCGGAACGACCACTTCGATGCGCTCTGCATCTTCGTCGAGAACGACCTTGGCGACTTCCGCCGGCTGCAGTGCGTTGACGATGAACGATGCCGGATCCTGCGACCACGGAATGATGTCGATCTTTTCGCCCTGCAGTTCGCCGACGACGGCCTGAACGCGCGAACCGCGCATACCGACGCAGGCGCCGACCGGATCGATCGAACTATCGTTCGAGACAACCGCGATCTTGGCGCGCGAACCCGGGTCACGGGCAACCGACTTGATCTGGATGATGCCGTCGTAGATTTCGGGCACTTCCATGGTGAAGAGCTTCACCATGAACTGCGGATGGGTGCGCGACAGGAAGATCTGCGGGCCGCGCTGTTCGCGGCGAACGTCGTAGACGAAGGCGCGGACACGGTCGCCGTAGCGCATGTTTTCGCGCGGGATCATCTCGTCACGACGGATGATGCCTTCGCCACGGCCGAGGTCGACGATGACGTTGCCGTATTCGACGCGCTTGACCGTGCCGTTGACGATTTCGCCGACGCGATCCTTGAATTCGTCGAACTGGCGGTCACGCTCGGCTTCGCGAACCTTCTGCACGATGACCTGCTTGGCAGACTGGGCGGCGATACGGCCGAAGTCCATCGGCGGCAGCGGATCGGCGATGAAGTCGCCGAGCTTGGCGTCCGGATTGCGATCGCGAGCAAGCTCGAGCGGGATCTGCGTGGAATAGTCGTCAGCCTTCTCGACCACTTCCAGAAGACGCTGCAGGCGGATTTCACCGGTCTTCGAGTTGATGTCGGCGCGAATGTTCGATTCCGACCCATAGCGCGAGCGGGCGGCCTTCTGGATCGCATCGGCCATCGCGGCCAGAACGATCTCGCGGTCGATCACCTTTTCACGCGCGACAGCATCCGCGATCTGCAGAAGCTCGAGCCGGTTAGCACTGACTGCCATGTCTTGTCTCCGTTTGGGTTGCAGGGGGCTTCACGCTCCGCCCGACTTATTCCTCAATAGGTGAATCTTCGTCTTCGAAATTCTCGTTCGCGGCGCGCTCGGCCTTCGCCTTCTTGTCGGCTGTCAGCGCATCACGGATCAGATCGTCGGTCAGGATCAGCCGCGCTTCGGAAAGCGTGGTGAACGGGATCACGACAACAGGTTCCTCGCCATACGCAGGCTGGTCACGCTCAAGCCGGAAACCATCGTCATCGACGGAAACGATCTTGCCGCGAAACCGCTTGCGGCCATCGACCAGAACCGACGTCTCGCATTTCAACAGGTGACCCTGCCAGCGGAAGAAGTCGGACTTGCGCACCATCGGGCGGTCGATGCCGGCCGACGACACTTCGAGATGATACGCCTTGTCGATCGGATCTTCCACATCGAGCACCGGCGAAATGGCCTTGGAGATCTCTTCGCAGTCCTCGACGGTCATGGTGCCGTCGTTGCGCTCGGCCATGATCTGCAGCGTCAAGCCGTTCTGGCCGGACATGCGCACACGCACCAGGCGATAGCCCATCGGCACGATGACCGGCTCGATGATGTCGGCAATGCGCTGGTCGAGGCCGGTTTCGGTGATCAGGCGCGGTTCATTTGCATTTTCAGCCGTTGTCGTATCGGACAAACGATCATCTCCTCATCGGACCGGCTAATAAAAAAGAGCGGGTCCTGACGGGCCCACTCTTCATCTACCGATCAAGAATTTGAGGCTCATATACGCTTCATCGCCGCAAATTGCAAGGCGTTGAGGCTCATGCTGCAAATGCAGCGATCCGCTCGCAACCGGCGATCTTTGACAACAAGGTCAGTTTCAGCGGGTGGCACTTCGCGTGCTCAGGCCTATAACAGGAATCGAACTGCTTCGAGACGACAATCAAGGACAAGAGAGAAGACGAGGTGCCCCACCGTATTTCGCCGCTTGCACCCTTCAAGCACGACATCTTCCGCACGATCTGGATCGCGAGCCTCGCATCCAATTTCGGCGGCCTCATCCAATCGGTCGGCGCTGCCTGGCTGATGACCTCGATCTCCTCCTCGGCGAACATGGTGGCGCTCGTGCAGGCATCGACCTCGCTGCCGATCATGCTCTTCTCGCTCGTGTCCGGCGCGCTTGCCGACAACTTCGACCGGCGACGGATCATGCTGGTGGCGCAGTGTTTCATGCTCTTCGTCTCGGCGCTCCTGACGATCTGCGCCTATGTCGGCCTGATCACGCCCTGGCTGCTCCTGCTCTTCACCTTCCTCATCGGCTGCGGCACGGCGCTCAACAATCCGTCCTGGCAGGCCTCGGTCGGCGACATGGTCCCGCGCGAAGACCTGCCGGCCGCCGTGGCGCTGAACAGCATGGGCTTCAACATCACCCGCAGCGTCGGCCCCGCCATCGGCGGCGCGATCGTCGCGGCATTGGGTGCGGCGGCTGCCTTCTTCGCCAATACGCTCAGCTACTTCGCGATCCTCTTCGCGCTGATGCGGTGGCGGCGTGAAGTGCCGACGAACACGTTGCCGCGCGAAACGCTGGGGCGTGCCATTTCCGCGGGCCTGCGCTATGTCGCGATGTCGCCCAACATCGGCAAGGTGCTTCTGCGCGGCTTCCTCTTCGGCCTTTCGGCAAGCGCGATCCTCGCGCTGCTGCCGCTCGTCGCCCGCGACCTCGTCCAGGGCGGACCGCTCACCTACGGCCTGATGCTCGGCGGCTTCGGCCTCGGCGCGATCGGCGGGGCGCTGCTCTCCGCCCGCCTGCGGGAGAAGCTTTCCAGCGAGGCAATCGTGCGCATCGCGTTCACCGGCTTTGCCGCCAGCGCCGCGATCACGGCCTGGAGCACCTATGCGTGGCTCAGCTGTCTCGTGCTGCTGATCTCCGGCGCCTGCTGGGTGCTGGCGCTGTCGCTGTTCAACACAACCGTACAGCTTTCGACGCCGCGCTGGGTGGTCGGCCGCGCTCTGTCGCTCTACCAGACGATGACCTTCGGCGGCATTGCCGGCGGCAGCTGGCTCTGGGGTACGGCGGCCGAACAATATGGCGCGGCCAACGCGCTGATGGGCTCCTGTCTGCTGATGTTCGCCGGCGTCGTGGTCGGCTTCCGGCTGCCGCTACCGGAGTTCACCTCGCTCAACCTCGATCCGCTGAACCGCTTCAACGAGCCGCCGCTCGAACTGGATCTGAAGCCGCGCAGCGGTCCAATCGTCATCATGATCGACTACGAGATCGCCGATGACGATATCCCCGAGTTCCTGACGACCATGGCGGAACGCCGGCGCATCCGCATCCGTGACGGTGCGGGCCACTGGGCGCTGATGCGCGATCTGGAGAACCCGACCACATGGACCGAGACCTACCACGTGCCGACCTGGGTCGAGTATGTGCGCCACAACCAGCGGCGCACCCAGGCCGACGCCGCCGTCGGCGACAAGCTGACGGCGCTGCATAGCGGTGCTGCGCCGCCGCGCGTGCACCGGATGATCGAGCGCCAGACGATCGTTCCGACGCATTACGAGCGCTACAAGCGACAGGTGAACGTGGACATGCACTAGGTGCTGTCGCCGACCCCCACGCTGACATCGATCCATGCAACAAAAAGGCCCCGTCATCGGGGCCTTTTTCGTTTTCGCACTTCAGCACGTAAGCGCGCGGAAGCGTCAGACTAGACTTACGTTAGCGCAGCTTCGCCTTCAGCGAGGCATCGGGGAAGCAGGTGGCGGCAAGCCCGCTCTTTGCCTGCCAGTCGCCGAGCGAGCGGCGCGTCTTGTAGCCGGGGAGACCATCGACCTTGCCGACGTCATAACCCTTGGCAACGAGCGCCTTCTGCATGGCGAGAACGTCCGAGCGCAGCATGTTGCCGACATCGCCCCAGTTGCCGCGGAATGCACCACCGCCGGTGGCGATGCGGTCGGCGAGGTTGCCGATGAAGAGCGCATAGAGATCCGAGTTGTTGTATTCCTTCAGCACATAGAAGTTCGGCGTGACGATGAATTCCGGCCCGTGCCGGCCGGCCGGCACCAGCATCATCGAGGATGCCGACAGTTCGTGCGACGGGAAGACCTTGCCGGAAATCCGCGTGATGCCCTTATTCGCCCAGCTTGAGAGAGGTTGGGCGAGATCCGGCCCTTCCTGCGCACAGGAGACCGCTTCGGGGATCGACACCTCGAAGCCCCAGTCGCGACCGCGCTGCCACCCCTTCTTGACGAGATAGTTGGCGATCGAGGCGAGGCTGTCGGGCACCGAATTCCAGATGTCGCGGCGACCGTCGCCGTCGAAATCGACGGCATATTGCAGGAAGCTCGACGGCATGAACTGCGGCTGGCCCATGGCGCCGGCCCAGGAGCCGCGCATCGCCGCCTCGTCGACGTCACCGCTGTCGAGAATATGCAACGCCGCGATCAGCTCGCGCCGGAAAAGATCAGGTCGCGTCGACATGAAAGCCTTGGTCGCCAGCACGTCGACCACCGGATAGGGGATCTTGGCGCGACCGAAGCCGGATTCACGCCCCCAGATCGCCACGACCACCGAACCGGGAACGCCATAGGTGCGTTCGATCTTCTTGAGCGTCGACGCATGGGTGGCGGCAAGGCTGCGGCCAGTCGCGGCGAGCCCTTGCAGGCGCTTCTCAGAGAAGTAGCTGCCGGGCGAAGAAAACTCCGCCTGGCTCTGCTTCTGTTCCTTCGGCTTCGGGAAGCCGGGAGGCGCCAGATCCGGCAGATCCCAGTTGAGCTTCACGTCGGAAAACGCCGCCTTGAACGAACCAGCGGAAATGCCAGCCTTTTTCGCCTCCGGCCAGAGGTCGTTCTGCAACCAGCTGCGGAATTGAGCTTCGACATCCGCCTTCGTTGCCGCTTGCGCGAGCCCCAGCCAGCCGCAGAACAGCAGTGTCGAAAGTGAAAGAAGTCTCAGCATCCGGCTTCCTATCGGTTGGATCGCGGGGTTCGAAGGCGCCGCTCAGATCGACGTGCGGGCGCGAAGCGCAGCCGCCAGCGTGCCTTCATCGAGATAGTCGAGCTCGCCACCCACCGGCACGCCATGGGCAAGCCGGGTGATCTTCACCTCCATGCCTTCAAGCTGGTCGGTGATGTAGTGCGCCGTGGTCTGGCCCTCGACAGTGGCGTTGACGGCGATGATCAGTTCGCGGACGCCGCCATTGGCGACGCGCTGGACGAGGCCCTTGATGTTGAGATCGTCAGGGCCGACACCGTCGAGCGGCGACAGCGTGCCTCCGAGCACGTGGTAGGCGGCGTTCATTGCGCCGGCGCGCTCCAGCGCCCAGAGGTCGGAGACGTCCTCGACGACGATGATCACGGACTGGTCGCGACGCTCGTCGGAACAGACGGTACAGGGATCGATCGTATCGACATTGCCGCAGCAGGAGCAGATGCGGACCTTGCGGTGCGCCTCGCCCATCGCATCGGCGAGCGGACCCAGCAGCTGGTCCTTCTTCTTGACAAGATGGAGGGCGGCGCGCCGTGCAGAACGCGGCCCGAGCCCCGGGACCTTTGCCAGGAGCTGGATGAGTTTTTCGATTTCGGGGCCGGTGACTCGTTTTGCCATGCCGCGCTTTTAGCCCATATCGGCCTGAAACGGAATCGTCTTCGAGAGAAGCGCTGCGACGATACCGGCAGAGGCGGCTACCGCGTGGCGATCGCTACCGCAGCACCGGCGATCGTCGCGGCACTCGTGCGGTTGGCGATGCGCACGGCGCGGCGGCTTTTCAGGAAGGTGCGCGCCTTCGACGCCATCGCCACCCAGCCGAAATCGACGACCACGAGCACGACCAGCATGGTCGCGACCAGCTCCATCCAGCCGACGACGGTCACCGAGCTGAGGTCGATGATCGACGGCAGCAGCGCGACATAGAACATCATCACCTTCGGATTGCCGAGCGTGACGGTGATGCCGGCGAAGAACAGCTTCATGGCGGAGCGCGACTGCGGCAGGTTATCGCCAGGCATATCCGGCTCGGCCGACCACATCTTCCAGGCGAGGTAGAGCAGATAGCCGACGCCCAGCCACTTGATCGCGAGGAAGAGCAGATGGAAGCTTTCGGCAATAGCCGCAAGACCGGCGACGGCGAAGGACAGCCAGATGGCCTCGCCGATCCAGAGCGCGACGAGGAAAGGCATGACATCGCGCGCACCCTTTGCCAGCACGCGGGCAACCAGTGCCGCAACGCTCGGGCCGGGTGAACCGGCCGCAACCAGCAATGCGCCGGCAAAGACAAGCAGGGACGTGAGTGTCATGGGCAGCCTCCTCTTGGAGGCTGCAACCTAACATGGATCGGCCCCGTTGGCAGCAGCGGCGGGCATGCGTGCGTTGCGGACCGGGCGCGATCCGTTGCTGATCGCTAGGTTGGCCGCTCACGCGCCAGAAGACGGGCCGGCGCGTTACCCGGCGATGCGCACGGCCAGGCACAACCGCAACATCTGCGGGCGGCGTTCCGCCCGCATCCTGAACTCAACCTTGGAGGCGATCAGAACGGCAGCTTCATGCCGGGCGGGATCGGCAGGCCGGCGGTCAGTTCGCGGGTCTTTTCCGCCTGGACGGCTTCGGCCTTGTCCTTGGCGTCCTTGTGGGCGGCAACGATCAGGTCTTCGAGGATCTCGACGTCGTCTTCCTTGAAGAGCGATGGGTCGATCTTCAGGCTCTTGAGGGTGCCCTTGCCATCGAGGCGAACGGTCACCAGACCACCGCCGGAGGTGCCATCGACTTCGAGCGCAGCGATTTCCGCCTGCATCTTCTCCATCTTGGCCTGCATTTCCTTGACCTTGCCCATCATCCCCATGATGTCGCGCATCGTCGTCTCCTGTTCTTTGGTTTCTGCTCGCAGACGGGACTATTCGATGTCGTCGCCAGGGACGATATCGCCATCGGCGGATTCGGCTGTCGCCGGAGCAACGCTCTCGGCCTCTTCCTCGACGGCACGAATGCGCACGTCGGTGATCTTGGCACCTGGGAACCGGGCGAGAATGGCAGCGACGTCGGGATCCTGGCGCGCATCACTGACGCGCTGCTCCTGCGCCCGCTGTTCCTGCTCGATCAGCGTCGGCTCGCCGGCCTCGCGGCTGTAGCTGACGATCCAATGGATACCGGTCCACTCCTTGAGCTTGACGGCGACCTCGCCGAGCAGCGTCTTCGGAGCATCGTCGGAAACGTTGACGTCGAGACGGCCAGCCTCGATGCGTACCAGCCGCAGGAAGCCGCGCACCAGCGTCTTGAGCTTGATGTCGCGGTTCTTGGCGCAAAGCTCGGCAATATCCGAGATCGAATTGACCGGCACCGACGGCTGCGGCTTGGCAGCCACGGCTGCCATCGGTCGCTCTTCGATCCGGCCGACTGCGACCGGTTGCGGCGCGACATCCGGCACCGCGCGCAACATCGTCGCGCCATTGCTCGTCGGGCGCTGCACCGGCATTGCCTGGGCTGCCTGCGTCGAGATCGAACCTGAAACCGAAGCCTGTGCTCCGCCGCCATTGCCACCGCCCGGGCCAAGACGGGCGCCGCCGCCTTCACCGCCAGAAAGCTCAAGCACACGCCGCGCAGCCTCTTCCGGCGCCGGCAGATGTGCGGCATGCGCCAGACGGATCAGCACCATTTCGGCAGCACCGGCCGGGCGCGCCGAGCTTTCGGCCTCGGGAATGCCCTTGAGAAGCATCTGCCAGATGCGCGACAGCGCGGTGACCGCGACGGTCTCGGCGAAGACGGCGCCGCGGGTGCGCTCGACCTCGCTCAGCGACTGATCGTTGACCGCCTCCGGCACATATTTCATGCGGGTGACGAGATGGGTGAAATCGGCAAGATCGGTCAGCACGACCGTCGGATTGGCGCCGGCCTCGTACTGTGCGGTAAATTCCTGGAGTGCTGCCGCGACATCGCCTTTGACGACATGATCGAAGAGGTCGACGATGCGGGCGCGGTCGGCAAGGCCGAGCATCGAGCGCACGGTTTCGACCTCGACCGCACCGCCGCCGTGGGCGATCGCCTGGTCGAGCAGCGACAGGCCGTCACGCGCCGAGCCTTCGGCGGCACGGGCGACCATTGCGAGGGCTTCCGGATCGAAGGAAACGGCTTCCTTGCCGAGGATGGTCGAGAACAGGCCGACGAGATCGGAGGCGCTGATGCGGCGCAGGTCGAAGCGCTGGCAGCGCGACAGCACCGTGATCGGAACCTTGCGGATTTCGGTGGTGGCGAAGATGAACTTCACATGCTCCGGCGGCTCTTCGAGCGTCTTCAACAGACCGTTGAAGGCCTGGGTCGAGAGCATGTGCACTTCGTCGATGATATAGACTTTGTAGCGCGCCGAAACCGGGCGGTAGCGCACCTGCTCGATGATCTCGCGGATATCGTCGATGCCGGTATGCGAGGCGGCGTCCATTTCGATGACGTCGACATGGCGGCCGTCCATGATCGCCTGGCAATGTTCGCCGGGAACGCGAAGATCGATCGTCGGCCGGTCGACATCCGATGTCTTGTAGTTCAGCGCGCGGGCAAGGATACGGGCGGTGGTGGTCTTGCCGACCCCGCGCACCCCGGTCAGCATATAAGCTTGGGCGATGCGACCGGTCTCGAACGCGTTGGTGAGCGTTCGCACCATCGGTTCCTGGCCGACCATCAGGTCGGAGAAATCCTTGGGGCGGTACTTGCGCGCCAGAACACGGTAGGCGGCCGGCTTCTCAACGGATGAAATGGACGTGTCGTCGCTCATCGACCCTGCCGCTGTTCGAACTCTTGTCCCGACAGGACGGAAAAGGTGGGAGGCTGGCACGATGACCCGTGCCGGGCTCGTTGGGGCTGCTTCCTTCCGGACCTGACCCGGTTGGCGAGTGGCTCGTCCACCACCAACCTCCCGGCTTCCATATCGGCAATATCGAAAGCAAATGCAAGCCAAGCCATCAAAAAACTGATATCGATATGCAAAACAAGGCGAATCCGTTGTCTTTGCCTGAGGAGAATGACTTGGCGACCTTCACCCTAGACGAGCGGCTCGAACGCGACGGCATCCCGATCGCCTCGATCGGGCTTTGCCAGATGCGGCTGATGAACGACCGCCGCTGGCCTTGGCTCGTGCTCATTCCGCAGCGTGAAGGCATCTCGGAAATCTTCGACCTGACCCCGCTCGACCAGACGATGCTGACCTTCGAGACGACGATGGCGGCGACCGCCCTGAAGAAGGTCACCGGCGCGCAAAAGATCAATGTCGGGGCATTGGGCAATATCGTCCGGCAGCTACATGTGCATATCATCGCCCGCAACGACGGCGACCCGAACTGGCCGGGGCCGGTCTGGGGCTTCGGCAAGTCGGAGCCATGGGACGAGAAAGAACATCAGGCCTTCGCAGCGCGCATTCTGGAAAACCTCTGAACATGACGAAATCGATCTTTGACCTTCGTAGCCCGCATCCGGAGCCAAGCACCCTCGTCGCCTTTTCCGAGAATCACCTGGACCGCCAGTCAGAGCACCGCACCGACGATTGCGTCGAGCTGGCGCTCAAGCATCCCGGCGCCCATTTTCTGGCCTTCTCGGGGCCGAAGCTGATCGTCAAGCACGACGAAAAGATCATCGATCCGCTGTTTGCTCCCTATGAACTCGAAGGGCTCGAACCGGTGCTCGACGAGACAATTCTGCTCGGCTACCTGCCGAACGGCGAGCCACGGCTCGCGGTCCCGACCGGCCTGACCGAAGAGACGATCACCGAGCCCTTCAAGATCGCCGACGGCCGCACGCTCTACAGGCAGCAGATGCTGCCGGAGGAACTGCTCGGCCAGTTCGCGCAGGCATCGAGCCTGATTACTTGGAACGCCAACAACCGCTTCTGCGGCCGCTGCGCCGGCCCGATGGAAGGCAAGTCCGGCGGCTATCGCCGGGTCTGCACCGCCTGCGGCCATATGGTTTTCCCGCGCACCGACCCGGTCGTCATCATGATGACGATCGACCTTGAACGCGACCTCTGCCTGCTGGGACGCAGCCCGCATTTCGCGCCCGGCATGTATTCCTGCCTGGCCGGCTTCGTCGAGCCGGGCGAGACAATCGAAAACGCGGTGCGGCGCGAAACGCACGAAGAGTCCGGCATCCATATCGGCCGGGTGCGCTACCATGCCTCGCAGCCCTGGCCGATGCCGCACACGCTGATGATCGGCTGCTACGCCGAAGCGAAATCGACGGTCATCAAGCGCGACGAGCAGGAACTGGAGGACGTGCGCTGGTTCACGCGCGAGGAAACGATCGCGATGCTCGAACGCTCGACCGGCGTTGCCAATACCGGCGACGAGCATATTCCGCCGCCGAAGGGCGCGATCGCGCACCAACTCATGCGCGACTGGCTCGCCTGGGGCGAGCGGGCGTAAGGCCAGCCTTCGACAAGGGGGATCGGAATTGTCCCGCTCCGAACGATTGCTCGATCTTCTGCAGGTGCTGCGCCGCTATCGACAACCGGTGAGCGGCCAGCGGCTGGCGGAAGAAACCGGCGTCAGCCTCAGGACGCTTTATCGCGACATTGCCAGCCTGCAGGCCCAGGGCGCCCACATCGAAGGTGAGCCGGGGCTCGGCTACATCCTGAAGCCGGGCTTCATGCTGCCGCCGATGATGTTCTCGCAGGAGGAAATCGAAGCGCTCGTGCTCGGCTCGCGCTGGGTTTCCAAACGCACCGACGACGACCTGGCGGGGGCTGCAGCGAATGCGCTCGCCAAAATCGCCGCCGTGCTGCCGTCCGAACTGCGCGACGAGCTGGAAAGCTCGACCCTTCTCGTGGGCCCAAGCCCGCCGGCCACCAACGGCATCGACATCGCCGCACTCAGGCGGGCGATCCGTAACGAACGCAAGGTGGAACTGCGCTACGTCGACAACGATGGCAGCGAAACGGAGCGGACGATCTGGCCCTTTGCTCTGGGTTTCTTCGAAAATGTCCGCATGGTCATGGCCTGGTGCGAACTTCGCCTGGACTTTCGCCACTTCCGGGCGGACCGCATGCGCCAGATGACCGTGACCGAGGCGCGCTATCCGCGCCGCCGTCAGGTGCTGATGAAGGACTGGCGCGCCAGCCAGAACATTGTCGCGTCAAACCGACAGACGGTGGGCTCCTGACACGCGCGCAGCATGCTGACAGAAACTGGCAGCGGCCGAACTTAGCCTGCAACTCCCGCAACAAGGAGGCAGAGCATGACCAAGGCAAATCTCATCGTACTTTATGTGAAGGACCCGCTGGAAAGCGTCGCGTTCTATCGCACGGTCCTCGCGCAGGAACCGAGCGTTACCTACCAGACCTTTTCGTCCTTCGAGCTGCCGGGCGGTTTCACGCTCGGGCTTTGGGCCGAACACACGGTTGCCCCGGAGCCGACGGCATCGGGCCATCGATCGGAACTGGCTTTCATGGTGGAAGATGAAGGCGCGGTGCGCGCGCAGTACGAAGACTGGAAAGCGAGGGGCCTGCCGATTGCGCAGGAACTGACCGAGATGGATTTCGGTCCGACCTTCGTCGCGCTTGATCCGGATGGTCACCGGTTGCGCGTCTGCCTCTATGATTCGTGATCGGGAAGGCAGCTGCGCGTATCCCGCCAGCCTCTACAGCGCCGCACGTCTGAACGTGCATGGATGGCTGTAACTGAATGGCGGCGGGATACGCGAATGATGCGGATTAGCGGCCGTAAACGGCGGCCTGGATCTGCGAACGGGAAAGACCGATGTCGCTCAGTGCGTGATCGTCGAGAGCGTTCAGCTCGCGGATCGCACGGCGGGTCTTCGCATATTCCATGATCTTCTGACGGATCTTCATCTTTAACACTCCTTACTTGTACGAGCGTCAAATAGGCATTTGCCTAAAATTTGTGTAGCGCCACGATTGCAAACTAGGCATGCACCAAACGCGTAGCCGGTTAACGAATTTTCGCCACTTTCATCACCGGGCATGCAGTTCGAAGCCAGTGATTCTCGCGGGAAATCCGGTCGGCACTCCGCCTGATTGCCCCCACATGCACGTGAAAGATGTTAGCCAGATGCGAGGTCGCACCTGAGGCAGGCCCATCAATTAGACAACCGGGAGTTTTAGGAATTGGTCAAAATTCAGGCAGTTCCAGTTCTGAACGCCCACCCACGAACGGAAGTTCCGACGCGATCCCCCTTGAAGAGAAGCGGCGCCGACCCGCATGCCCAACGAAGTTTGGAGGTCCGGCTGACCCGCACCTCCAAAGCGCAAGAGATTGGACCTCAGCTCGAGCTAGGCTGTCTGCTCAGAGCACGCCGCGCATCGGATGCGCCTTGTAAGTGCCGAGGATGCGGACCTTCTCGGAGAAGAAGCGAAGCTCATCCATGGCGTGACGCACGCCGATATCGTCCGGATGCCCTTCGATGTCGGCATAGAACTGCGTGGCCACGAACTTGCCGCCGAGTTGATAGCTCTCGAGCTTCGTCATGTTGATGCCGTTGGTCGCGAAACCACCCATCGCCTTGTAGAGCGCGGCCGGAATGTTGCGGACGTTGAAGACGAACGTGGTGATGATCAGTTCGTCGTCGCTGTTGCGGGCGATGCGCTGCTCTTCGCGGGAAAGCACGACGAAGCGGGTGACGTTGCTTTCGGTATCCTCGACATTCTCAGCGAGAATCTCGAGGCCATAGAGATCGGCGGCAAGCCGCGGCGCAAGTGCTGCCATCGAGCGATCGCCCTTTTCGGAGACGAGCTTTGCTGCACCGGCCGTGTCACCGGCGACAACCGGCTTCCAGCCATTGGATCGCACGATCTTGCGGCACTGGCCGAGTGCGTGGATGTGGCTGTGGACGGTGCGGATTTCGTCACGCGTGACACCCGGCAGCACCATCAGCTGGAAGCGGATCGGCATGAAGTATTCGCCGACGATGTGCAGCCGCGATTCGGGCAGGAGGTGATGGATATCGGCGACGCGGCCGGCGATCGTGTTTTCGATAGGGATCATCGCGAGATCGGCCTCACCGTTCTCGACAGCGACGAAGGCATCCTCGAACGTCTGGCAGGGCAGCGGCTCCATCGACGGGAACATGTCGCGGCAGGCCATGTCGGAATTGGCGCCGTAGTCGCCCTGGAAGGAAATCCTGTTGGTCTTGACGGTCACGGTAGCTTCCTTCTCAGGCTATTCGGAATGGGTAAGGCGGGCGGAGAGAATACGGCGGGCTTTTTCCAGTTCGACCGGCGTGTCGACGCCGAGCGGCACCGAATCGACGATCTCGACATCGATGCGCATGCCGGCTTCGAGCGCGCGCAACTGCTCCAGCGACTCGCGGCGCTCAAGCACCGAGGGCTGAAGCGCAACGAAACGCTCCAGCGCCTGGCGACGATAGGCATAGAGGCCGATATGATGGAAGAGCGGGCCCTGACCGTAAGGTGCGGTCGCGCGGGTGAAATAGAGGGCGCGCAACCGCGTATCACTCAGCGGCGAACCGACGACCTTGACGATGTTCGGGTTGGTCTTTTCGCTCTCTTCGGTGATCGCCACCGTCAACGTAGCGATATCGGTGCCGGCGTTTTCAAGCGGGTTCAGCGCGGCGCGGATCGATGCCGGCTCGACCGTCGGCAGATCGCCCTGGACGTTGATGACGATTTCGGCGTCGCCGTTGGGGTCGGCCTTCTGCAGCGCTTCGTAGATCCGGTCGGAGCCGGACTGGTGGTCGATCCGGGTCATGATCGCCTCGAACCCGGCGGCGCGCACCACATCGAAGACCTCCCGATCGTCGACGGCGACGACGACGCGACCGACATCCGCTTCGCTGGCGCGCTTCGCCACCTGGACGATCATCGGCAGGCCGCAAATGTCGGCGAGCGGCTTTCCGGGAAGGCGTGTCGAGGCCATGCGCGCCGGAATGAGCACGATGGCTTTGCCTGAATTTTCGCGATTCATGATCTTGCTTTCAAAAACCCCGCCGAAAGTGTCAATAAGTCTCAGTTCGGGGCCGATAATCACTGTTGCAACGCAGAGCCAAAAGACATAGGTTCCGCGCGATTTCAAGATAGGCCGGGTTTTTGTTTGCGCCGGTGGCAAAGGGAGCGTTTGCAGATGAATTCATATGTGAACATGGGCGTGGGTGCCTTTCTGGGGACGGTCTTCGTTCTGATGTCCGTGTCCATTGCGTCAGAAGGCATTTTCCATTCCGAGGCTCCCGAGAAGGAAGGCTTCACGATCGTCGCCGAAGAAGGCACGGCTGAAGCTGGCGCCGGTGGCAAGGAAGAAGCAGAAGTCGACATCAAGCCGCTGCTCCTCAAGGCCGACGCTTCTGCCGGTGAAACCGTGTTCAAGAAGTGCGCAAGCTGTCACACCGCCGACAAGGGCGGCGCAAACAAAGTCGGTCCGAACCTCTGGGGCCTCGTCAACCGTCCGATCGCCTCGCATGAAGGATTCAGCTATTCGGCTGGCATGAAGACCTTCTCCGAAGGCAGCAAGGTTGTCTGGGACTACGATCACCTGAGCTTCTTCATCGAAGCGCCGAAGAAGCACGTTCCGGGCACCGCCATGGGCTTTGCCGGCGTCAAGAAGCCGGACGAGCGCGCCAACCTGATCGCCTGGCTGCGCGAGCAGGCCGATTCGCCGGCTCCGCTGCCGGATGCGGCTGGCGGCGCGGCGGAAGCTGCACCGGCTGCTGGCACCGAAGGCGCAGCGCCGGCGACCGAAACCAAGCCGGCTGAAGGCCAGACTGCGCCGGCTACGGAATCCAAGCCTGCCGAAGGCCAGCCGGCACCGGCACAATAAGCTTAGCGGTTGGAACCAACCCATTCAAAAAGGCCCGGCTCGCGCCGGGCCTTTTTGCGTTTCCAGGGCGCATTGCACCACGCATCCGGGCACCACGCATCCGGCCGAATCGCCAGAGAGATTTCGCTCCTCCCGACGAAACTCTTTCCGGACATTCCGGAGCAATCACACCAGAAGATAGGCCCAGACCGAAACGCTGATGACGCCGAGCGCGGTCGTCAACGTGATGGTCGAGGAAGCGAGTGCGTGACCGACGTTGAAATGGTTGGCGATCAGCCAGGCGTTGACGCCGGTCGGCACCGCCGATGTCAGCACCAGCGCCTTCGTCCAGTTGTCGTTGAGGCCGAGCAGATGGCAGCTCGTGAACACGACCCCGGGCATGACGAGAAGCTTCAACGCGCTGGTAAACGAGGCCAGGCCGAGATTGCCGGCAAGGCCGTATTTGTCGAGCGCCATGCCGATCGAGATCAGCGCTGCCGGTGCAGCCATGGAGGCGAGTTGGTCGACGACGGTTTTCACCGGGCCGCCGAGCGGTTGGCCGATGAGATGGAACGCAGCACCGCAGGCAAGCCCGATGACCAGCGGATTGCGGACCAGGTTGCGGCCGACGCCGGCCAGAAGCTGCAGCGGACTTTGCCCCGGCTTTCCACTCGCGCGCCGTTCGGCCCGTTCCATCAGCAGCGTGCCCGCAATCATCATAACCGGCAGGTGCACGGAGAGCAGGATCGAAATCGCCACGATGCCCTCTTCGCCAACGATGCGTGAAACCAACGGCAAGCCGATGAACACGGTGTTGGCGAAGGCCGAGGAGACGCCGGCGAGGACCCCCATGCGTGCATCGCGGCCGAAAACGAGCGTTGCCGCCAGATGCCCGACGGTCCAGGTGACGGCGACGCCGGAGAAATAGGCGACCCAGAGCGGCCAGGGCGACCCGTCCTTGAAATCCGCTTCGGCAATGGTGCGAAACAGCAGAATGGGAACGGCGACGCGAAAGACGAAGTCCCCGAGCGCTTCACCGACTGCCGGTTTCAGATAGCCTGAGCGAACCAGGAGCCAGCCGGCAAGGATCAGTATGAAGATAGGCAGGACGTTCTGGAAGATATCGGACATGCACGGGCCCTGGATCACGATGATTTACGGCGTGTCGCCCCGAAATCACCGAACGTGATCGCTTCTCATGAGGTAGAGCGAGATGCGGGCGGAGGACCGCAGGCACTTGCCTCATCCCGCTCCTGGATGGTCACACCAGCAATAACCGCCTTCGCGCCCGGGCCGCAAGCGCATGTGCGGCCCCAACATCAAGGGAACCTTCGCCGGTTGCAGGCGTTCGGAAAAGCGTGAGGAACGGACCATGCCGCCAGAAAGACCCATATATGCCCACCGGGACGATGACCCGCATCTGAGGGATGACGCGCTCGCCGCCAAGGTGCTGCGCTTTATCGGCTATGCGACGATGATCGATACCAGCGCGGTCTCGGTGATGGCGCTCGGCGAGATCGTGGTGCTTTCCGGCGAGGTTGCAAGCGAAGCGGACATCTCCTGCGCCGGCGATGCGGCGGCACTCGTCGTCGGCGTCGCGAGCGTCGAGAACCGATTGACCACGAAGCCAGACGCGGCAGACTGAACCAAGCCCCTATCCACATTTTCTGGGCCACATTTCCTGGGCCAAATTCTGCAGGACAACTCCCGGGCGAAACGCTATCGATCCATGCACGAACACATGTTTCGATCGATTCGGATGGAAGTTGGAAATGGGACTGAGGGCTATTGCGCCGAACATGGCGCTGGACGTCGTGGCGAACATCGATCGGAGGCTTGAGGCGATCCGAGCGCAGAACCAAGTCGTAATCCCGATCGCCATCGAAAGCGGTAGCCGCGCATGGGGCTTCCCCTCCCCGGACAGCGACTATGACTGCCGCTTCATCTTCGTTCGCCGGCTGGAAGATTACCTGTCTCCCTGGGTCAAGCGGGACGTTATCGAAACGCCGCTCGAAGGCGTTTTCGACGTCAACGGATGGGACCTCGGCAAAGCGCTGAAACTGATGCTCAAGGGCAATGCCGTGATCCTCGAATGGCTGACATCCCCAATCGTCTATTGCGGCTCAGCATCCTTTCGCACCCGCTTTCTGGAGTTGGCCCATCTCTATGCGAGCAGGGACCTGATCGGGCGCCACTACCTTCACCTGGGCGAACGCCAGCGCAAAACCGATTTTGGCGACACCCAGAACGTTGCCCAAAAGAAGGTCTTCTATGCGCTACGGCCTGCGGCTGCGTTGAGATGGCTGCGCGGCCATCCCGATCTGGCCGTGCCTCCCATGCATTTTCCGACCCTCATGGCCGAAATCGACCTGCCACCCCAGGTCAGGGCGATCGTGGATGAACTTCTGTTGCGCAAGGCATCCAGTCGAGAACTGGGCTTTGCCGCCGTTCCACGCCCTATTCTCGACTTCATCGACAACGAGTTCCTGCTGGCGCAGGACGCATTTGGCGGTGGTCGCATACATGCCCCGCCGGAAGCCTACGGAGATGTGGAAACATTCTTTCAAGAAACGGTGCTCAGCTTCGCCGCGGGTTGTTGAAACCTGGCCCAGATGCTAAGCACGCCGACGTTTGATCGATGAACTCTTTTTTTGGATTGACCGCATGAGGACCGAAGCGTCAGCAACCAGGTAAGCCGCAACAACGGTTTGAAAAGTTGTTGCGGCGTCTGTCGGCTCACACTCCAAGATATGATGAAGTGGCAGATCGCCGCCGAATGTTACCCATTTGTGCGGATGTTTCATCATGCCCGATCATAACTCACCCACCTGGTCCTATTCGCTACCGGCAGCCCTGCTGCTGATGGCGCCTTTCGATATCCTGGCGTCGCTCGCCATGGACATCTATCTGCCTGTCGTGCCGGAAATGCCCGGCATCCTCGGCACGTCACCGGCGATCGTCCAGCTGACGCTCAGCCTCTACATGCTGCTACTCGGCCTCGGACAGATCCTGTTCGGCCCGCTCTCTGATCGCTTCGGTCGGCGTCCGGTCCTTCTCGGTGGCGCTACGCTGTTTGCGCTTTCGTCGCTGGGGCTTGCAGCCACGAGTTCGGCACCGGCCTTCGTGGCACTCCGGCTGGTGCAAGCGGCGGGCGCCTCGGCCGCACTGGTCGCGACCTTCGCGACGGTGCGCGACGTCTATGGCACGCGCCCAGAGGGCGTGACCATCTATGGCCTCTTCAGCGCCATGCTCTCGTTCGTGCCGGCGCTCGGGCCGATTGCCGGCGCGCTGATAGCAGGTACCTTCGGCTGGCAGGCGATTTTCCTGACGCTCGGCGTGCTCGGTCTAGCCGCACTCGGCCAGGCCTTGCTGCGCTGGTCGGAAACCCGGCCAGCCCAGGCGGGCAAGGTGACGCCCAGCTTCGCACCGATTCTCAGGAGTGGGGTGTTCTGGACCTACACGCTCGGCTTCAGCACGGCGATGGGCGCATTCTTCGTGTTCTTCTCGACCGCGCCACGCCTGCTCATCGATCGCGCCGGTTACTCGCAGTTCGGCTTCAGCCTGGCCTTTGCGACCGCCGCAGTGGTGATGATCACCTCGACGCGCTTCGCCAAGGGCTTCGTCGCACGCTACGGTATCCCGGGCTGCCTTGCCCGCGGCATGGGTCTGATCATGCTCGGAGGGCTGCTCCTTGCGGTCGGCGAGGTCCTTGCCACGCCTTCGTTCGTCAGCTTCGTGCTGCCCATGTGGGTGATCGCCGTCGGCATCGTCATGAGTGCCTCGGTAACCGCAAACGGCGCGCTCAAAGCTTTCGACGCGATCGCAGGAACGGCCGTGGCACTCTACTTCTGCGTCCAGAGCCTGATCGTCGGCCTCGTCGGCACCGGCGCCGTGCTGCTGCTCAGGGGTGACACGGCCTGGCCGCTCGTCGGCTACTGCCTGGTGATGGCAATGATTACGCAGCTGACGCTGGCGTGCCTGAACCGGCGTGAACGGCGCTAGGCCCGAGCTCCCGGGGCGGTCACCTGCTCCGGGAGCTTTCCACCGACATATCCGGCGGTGGCCGTGATGCTCAAAGGATGCCTCTTGACCTCGCCCTTGGGGCAAGCCCCAGACTTGTCCCCATGACCGATTCCTATTTCCTCGCCGGCCGATTCGGCGCCGCCACAAGACTGTCGCCGAAAGCATTGCGGCTCTATGCCGAGCAGGGTCTGCTCGTACCCGCCCATATCGATCCGGTAACCGGCTATCGCTACTACGCCGCCGAGCAGGCGGGTCGCGCCCGACTGATTGCCAGACTGCGGCAACTGGGTCTGCCGATTGCCCGGATCGCGCGCCTGATCGAGCTTCAGCCCGAGGTGCGCCTCACCGAACTGCGCGCCTGGCTGGAGGTACAGACAAAACGGCTCGAGGAGCAGAGCGAACTGGTAGAGGCAATCGTCAGGCAATCCACCGGTGGCGATGATGCACTGATCAAGGCCGTTCGCCTCCGTGACGTCGCCCCTTCGAAGATCGTCTATCGGCAGGGCCATGTGACCGTCGACGCGCTTGAAGCTTTCACGGAAAGCGCAGAAGCGGAGATCCGGAGCTATCTGGCGCAATGCGGCAAAAGCAACGACGGGCCGATGACGCTGCATTTCCATGAACCCGTGAACCATGACGGCAAGGGCCTCGTCGAAGTCGCGATCGGCTATGCCGGCAGTCTTGAGCCGGCAGGCGATCTGCGCCTGCGGCTTCAGCCAGCGGGGCGAGAGGCGTTCCTGCCGGTGCCCGAGGCGTTCGAAACCTTTCCGGCGGTGCTTCGTATCTACGACGCGATCGAGGCCTGGTTCGAACAAGGCAGCGATCTCGACTGTTTCGGCAGCCCCTACGAAATCTATCCCGGCAGCGACGGCGCCCGGTTCGACGTCGCCTATCCCATCGAGCCCGAGAATCCCATTCCTCAGGGAATACCACGTCCCCGGCCCCGGAAATGCTTGATCGAAGCCATTCCGCAAGCCACCTCGCACCTCCGATAACCCAAGGAACCAACCGATGCAGCACGTTCCCTATGTGGGCTCCGGCCCCTATTGCTACGCCAACTCCTTCGCCATGATGTTCGGCGAGGCGGCGCCCTCGCCCACCGTCATCGAATTTGCCACGAGCAGCCCGTTCGGCATGCAGCTCATCGGCGGCTCGCTGCCGTTCTTCGATCCCTATGGCTGGGATCCGGAAGCCGGGTTCGACGGCGCACTTGCCGCGCTCGGCTGGACCTCGGAGGTCAGCAAGGGTGACGATGCCGAGGACGCGCTTTCGCGTCTCCGCTCGGCGCTGAAGGACGGGCCCGTCTGGGTCGGGCCGGTGGAAATGGGTCATCTCCGCCATCAGCCCGGCATGACCGGGCCGATCGAGGCCGACCATTATGTCGTGATCCTCGCGCTCGACTAAGAACGGGTGCTGATGCACGACCCGCAGGGCTACCCCTACGCCTCGCTGCCCATCCGCGACTTCATGGCGGCCTGGAGCGCGAAGACGCTCACCTACGGCGATTCCTTCACGATGCGGTCCGGTTTCTCGCGCGTGACGGAGGTTTCGGAGGTGGAGGCGATCCGGGCCTCGCTGCCGGCTGCAATCCACTGGCTATCTATGGCGACGGACCGGCCGATGCCGCCTGATAGCCTCGGCAACGCCGACGCCGCCGAGACGCTGGCGACGCGCGTCGAACAAGGTTGTGACCAGGGTCTGCGCGCCCATTTCGTCCACTTCGCCGTTCGTGTCGGTGCCCGCCGCGCCGCAGACGCTGCAACCTGCCTCAAGCGCGCAGGCCTTCCCAGGTCCGCGGCGATCGCGGGCGAACAGGCGCAGCTCATCGGCGCGCTGCAATACCCGCTGGTTCTGCGCAGAGATGCGGAAGCCGCCGAAACACTGCGGCGGCTGGCTCCGACCTACGATCGGCTGCTCACCGCTCTGCGAAGCGGAGACTGATTGCGGTGACCACGGCATCGCGAACGGAAAACCGCCTCGCACTTTTCCTGGAGTTGGCTCATCGAAGTGACGCAACTCCGGACGGAAAACCGCCTCGCACTTTTCCTGGAGTTGCTTCAGGCGATAAGCTCAGAGAAGCTCTTCGGGCGTTCAGACTTCGCGTCGCGCACTGTCGCGTAGTGAAGGCCGACGACACCGTTGTCGTAGTTTTCGCTGCCGATGAGCCGCAGGTCGTTCTTATCCCTCAGCCGCGCGAACCACGGTTCTCCCGGCGAGACGACGGGATAGACGAAGAAGTGGTAGCGATCGACCAGTCCGAGGCCGATGATCGTCTGCGCCAGGCTTGCTCCACCCGAGAGATGGATATCGCCGCCGGGCCCGGCCTTGAGATCCGTGAGGTAGCGCGAAAGCGCCTCATCATCGGCAGCCACGACCCGCTCGGCATTGTGCCAAGGGCTGATCGGTTCGCCGGTGCGGGAGAACACGATCTTGCGGTAGTCGTGCATGCGTTTGGCCATTACGCGGTTCGTCTCGCCGCCCGCCTCGTCGTTCAGCGCGCCCGGCCAGTAGCCGACCATCTCCTCATAGGTGGTGCGACCGACGAGAACCGTGTCGTAGCCGGCGTAGAGACGGTCGATCGCCCGGTACTGCTCGTCAACGACCGTGCCCATCCAGGCAAGCGGATCGTCCAGGCGACCATTGAGCGTCGTCATCATCTGCAGCACGATATTGCGCATGTCATTGCCTCCTCAGTGGGTTTGCTCGACGAAGCGGGCCAATTGCTCGGCCACCGTTCCCCAGCCGTCGTGGAAACCCATCTCCTCGTGCATCTTCCGGTCCGCACCGTTCCGGTGCATCACATGGGCGGCATATTCGGTGCCGGCCGGATGATCGCTCAGCGTGATGATTGCGGTCATGAAGGCGTTTTCCGCCGGGCGCCAGCCGGCAAGCAGCGTGTCGGTGAAGACGATGCGCGAGAGTTCGTCGACCGCAAGGAAGCAGGCATTGATGTGCGGCACGAAATCGCCGCCGTCCTCGCTGATCCGGGTCACGAAGCTGCCGCCCGGCTTCAGATCCATGTCGATCACCTTGCATATGGCCGGCGCCGGCACCCACCATTGCTCAAGCCGGGTCCGATCGGTCCACGCGCGCCAGACGGCCGCGCGCGGCGCCTTGATGACGCGCGCCATCGTCAGGTCGAGTTCGGGGTCTAGAGAGCGGGTCATGTCATTCCTCCTCGTGTTCGGTGACGAATTTTTCCAGCCGGTCAGCACGGCCTTCCCAGAGCGCGCGCTGCGCCGAAAGCCAGGTCTCGACCACGGCGAACTGCGCCTTCTCAAGGGCGCAGGTGCGCACCCGGCCCTGCTTGTGCGTGCGGATCAGGCCGCTGCCTTCCAGGTAATGGATGTGCTTCATGAAGGATGGCAGCGCCATCTCGAAGGGGCGGGCGAGATCGCTGATGCTTGCCGGGCCGCCGCCAAGCCGCGCCAGTACGGCGCGCCGGGTCGGATCGGCGAGCGCCTGAAAGATCACGTCCAATCGATTTGAATACTGTTCCATAAGGCTAAGGATCATGGAGAAACACTTAGCAAAATGGATAACTATTAAATTCGACGCATGGAGCTTGTTGTCACACGGCGCCTTGCCGGCGACCGCAGGTAGAGAGCCGAAATCATTTCCCCAATCCTGCTGATGTGTTTTACTTGCTGCACCTTGCGGGTTCGACAAAGGTCGGGGGCCAAAGCTCGATGGTGCGCTTGCTTGTATTCGCGGTTGCCGCGCTTGCCGCATTCGACGGGAATGCGGCAGAGCAGACCTTCCCCGCCGATGGCGGACTGATCTATTTCAACATGCCGGCCGGCAACATCGGCTGCCAATACACGCCAGCCGGCGGCTCCGATGTTTATGTCCCGGAGGACGGCGGTCCGGAACTTGGCTGCGACCGCATCGAACCGACCTTTCTGCGGTTCATTCTGGGAAAGGCGGGCAAGGCCCGACGCTTCCAGAATGCCGGCGACACAGCATGCTGCGACGGCTCACATATCCTGAGCTACGGCAACAGCTGGAAGAAGGGGCCGTTTAGCTGTCGGTCCGGCAAAACCGGGCTCAGCTGCACGCGCAGCGACGGCCACGGTTTTTACATCAGTCGATCGAAGACCGACGTCTACTAAAGCAGCGGCAGGAAGGTGCCTACGGTTTGCCGTGCTCTGCGTTCTGGTGACGGCCAGAGCGGGTTTGGTCGCAATCTGAAGCGCTGACGGGGTCAACGACTACGGCCGCCGTGCAACGCTGCGGCTCGAAGCTCAGTTTTCACCGATCTCGGCCAGAAAGCTCGTCAGTACGCTGCGGCTCTGCGCCAACTTCTCCGCTTTCTCTTCAACGAGGCGTATCTGCTGGCGCAGGGTGACGCGCAGTTCGTCGCAGGGCTCGAAAATCGGACCTTCGCCGCGCACGCAGGGCAGGAACTGCAGGATCGTCGGAAGGGTCATGCCGCCGGCGCCCAGGAGCTTGATGCGCTCGACGGTTCTCACCTCCGCCAGATCATAATCACGATATCCGCTTTCGGTGCGCTCGGGCTTCAAAAGCCCTTCGGCCTCGTAGTAGCGCAACATCCTGACGCTGACGCCGGTGCGTTTCGACAGCTCGCCTATTTTCATTCCGATCCCTTCGCCGGGCGCTTGACTCTGACAGCGCTGTCAGACCTTAGACCTATTGGCTCCTTCATGTGAACACACCCGGGAGCAAGAACATGCCCAACGAAACAAGCCTCTATCCCGCAGCGCTCAACGGGCGACCGGCCAGCGCAGCCGACCTGATGCCCCTGGCCTTTGCCGGTTTCGCGCACTTCACCGCAATTCAGGTCAGGGATCGCAAGATCAGGGGTCTCGACCTGCATCTGAAGCGCCTGCGCAACGCTTCGCTTGCATTCTTCGACCGCGCCCTGCCCGACGAAGAATTGCGCACCCATATCAGGCAGGCGATCGATGCTGGTCCAGCAGACCAGTCGCTGACAGTCACGGTCTATTCACCGGACGGCGAGTTTACTGCCGACAGCATGCAGGGCGGCCTCGCCGTTCTCGTGCGCAGCGGCCCACCCTCCAATGGCCCGAAGGGTCCGCTTCGGCTTGCCGTCGTCGAGCACGAACGGCCACACGCTACGATCAAGCACGTCGGAGAATCCGGCAAAACCTATTACCTGCATCAGGCGATCCGGAAGGGTTTCGACGACGCCGCCTTCATCGACCGGCAGGGGCGTCTTAGCGAAGCCAGTATCTGGAACCTGGTCTTCTGGGATGGCGAAGCGGTTATCTGGCCCCAGGCCGAGATGCTGACCGGCACGATGATGGGTACAGTCCAGCGACAGCTCGAGCGCCTCGGCGTGCCGCAGCGTCAGGAAGAAGTCACCCTTAGCCGGCTCACGGAATTCTCCGGTGCAGCGGTCATGAATTCGTGGACACCGGGCATCGCCGTCAACACCATCGGTTCGACCGAAATCCCGCAGGCAAAGACGTTTGTGGATTTGCTGCATCGGGCGCACGCGGCAGAGCCGGCCGAAACTGTTTAGAGGTCTCGAGGTTGGCCAGGGCGGACAACAGTACCGCCGTGGCCCGCCTCACTGTTTGCGGGCGACGATGTATGGACGCTTGTCGTCGCCCCTGGTCGCGTGATTTTCGATATCCAGGATCTCAAAACCGGCAGCCATTATCGCCTTGCTCAGCGCGATCAGCCCGAAGGTTCCCGCATAGGGCGCTTGTCCGAGCGCGCGCATCGCCGGCAACAGCGCCAAACGGATCAGCGGGCTCATCTCTCCGACGCACGGCGTCTTGGAGATGAACAGCCCCCTCGATGCGAGCAGGGCATGGATGCTGCCGAGCGTGCCCGAGAGATCGCGCACCAGATGCAGGTAGTTGAAGGCCAGGACCGCGTCGTATTGCACGCGCTCGGCGGCAAGCGTTTCAGCGGTCGCGGTGCGGAAGACGAGGTTCGGCACCAGGTCGACGGCGTATCTCTCCCTGGCAATCGCGGTCATCTCGCCGGAAAAGTCGGCCGCAAGATAGTCCCGGACGTCGCCTGCGAGCCGAAACGCCGTTGTTCCCGTGCCGCAACCAAGCTCCAGCACGGCGTCGTCGGGCAAAAGCAACGAACGGGTACGGTCGAGCGTGCGCTCATATCCGGCGGGGTCCGCGATCGCCCCTTTGGCATATCGCCGCGACGTCCGTTCCCAAAAACGCGCGTCGCTCGCCGTGCTCATGCTGCCTGCTCCCAGATCGCGACCAGATCTCCGGACGGTCGAGGCCCGAGCCACGCCGTTCAAAGGATTCCGCCTACCGCGCAATCGTCAACAAATGGCGGAGAAAGAACCGCCAATCAGCGGACGCCTCTTCAGATCAGGCGAACCCAGTCGACGGTTTCAAGCACATAGGGCGCGAAAAGAAAGTCGCGGATCGCAGTGATCTCATCCGCGCGCCAGTCGAGAAGAACGAAATGCGCCGGTTTCTCCATCGGACCCGTGCTGTCGAAAACCAGCATGACGGGACGCCCTTCGATCGCTCCGAGCGCAAACCGCCACCGCGTCTCCTGCGCATACCGGGTGAAATAGCGGCCAATGCCCTCGCGGCCTTGCAGCCTCAGCCTGTTGACCAGCTCCAGCTTCACGTCGTCGGCCAGCATGGCGCGGATCGCATCGAAGTCACCCCCCTGGAACAGGCGCACATAGGCCGCCATCTTCTGCCGGTTCGCATCGGACATCAGCGGCAACCGCGTATCGTCCGGGCGCTCCGCCAGTTGCCGGAGGGCCACCCGCCCTCGCTGGAGCGCCGATTTGGCCGCCGCCTCTGTGCAGTCGGCAATCTCGGCGATTTCTTCGACCGAATGTCCGAGAACATCCTTGAGGATCACCGCACAACGCTGCAGTTCGGGCAATTGCAGGAAGGTTTGAAAGCCGACCGCGACGATATCCGCTTCAGGCAGCGGTGCGTCTTCCATGTCGTCGAGCAGCGGAACGATCTTGTGACGGGATCGACGGCGCAGGAAATCGAGGCTGGTGTTGTGGGCGATGCGCAGCAGCCAGCCTTCGAGATTATCCACCACCACGCCATCCGCCCGCGCCTGCACGGCCTTGATCAGCGTATCTTGCAACACGTCCTCGCCATCCACGGCCGAGCCGGTCATGCGCGCGCAATAGCGATGCAGCCGCGGCCTGAATGCCCGCAGGCGATCCTCGAAGTCTTCCTCGTTCATGTCTTGAGCCCCATTGGCCACTCCAAGCCGCCAGTCCACCGGAGAGGGCGGCACGATAGCGCGGGTCCGAAAAGATGTCCGCCGCCTTCTTGCAGGCCTCTGCAGGCGTCAGCGGCGGATAGACATCACCTGTTGTCGCTGAACACGGCCTCGCCCAGGATCGATTCGAGGCTCGCCAGTTCGAGGATCTGGGGGAAATAGGCCTTCATCCTGACATCGGACCGCATCGCCTCAACCGACGCCTGTGTCTCCCATTCCGAATAGATGATGACGCTGGTGCCGTCCCTTGCGGCAATCAGCCGGCTCGTCCGCCAGCCAGCAAGAGAGCGAATGACGGTGTCGATGTTGCGCTTCAGAAGCGCGATCAGCTGCGCCTGCTTATCGGGTTCGACCTTCAGAACGTTGACGAGTGTGACGGGTGCAGTGGTCATGGTGCTTCTCCTTCGTTGCGGATGCAGCAAAGACGAAGCGGAGAGGCGAAACGGATCGCAAGGGGAGAAGTTTTTTAGCGTTAGGCCATTCGGACGTCGGGAATACTCCCTCAGCGGGGGAGCGCTCGGCTCGTGCAGCGGGCCTTCTGTCCTCGGCAGATGGCCCGCCGAACAGAGACCGGCCGTCAGAGAGCAAAGCCGCTGGAAGCCGGCAGCTCGCCGTCGTCGCGAACCTTCAGGATGGTGTCGATCAGGCCCCATTCCAAAGCCTCCTCGGCAGTCATGAAACGGTCCCGGTCCATGGCGCGTTCGAACTCCTCGTAGGAGCGTCCGCAATGTTCCGCATAGAGCCGCGTCATGCGCTGCTTGGTGCGAAGGATCTCCTCGGCATGGATCTGCATGTCGGATGCCTGCCCCTGGAAACCGCCTGATGGCTGGTGCACGAGGATGCTGGCATTGGGCAAGGCGGCTCGCTGTCCCGGTGTGCCGGCCATCAGCAGAAACGAACCCATGGAGCGTGCGGTCCCCATGCAGAGCGTGTGCACCGGTGCCCGAATGTAGCGCATGGTGTCGTACATGGCGAAACCGCTGGTCACCACGCCGCCCGGCGAATTGATGTAGAGATGGATGGGCTTCTTCGGGTTTTCCGCTTCGAGAAGAAGCATCTGGGCGCAGACCAGCGCGGAGACCGTGTCGTTCACCTCACCATTGAGAAAGATGATTCGTTCGCGCAGCAGGCGGGAATAGATGTCGAATGACCGTTCTCCACCGTTCGACTGCTCGACGACCATAGGGACGAGTTGCATCGCTTCGCGCATCGGCGAACTCCAATTATCCAAAGTTTGTGGGGAAGCCCGTCGGCCTAGGCGGCGAGCATGAGAATATCGTTGTTGTTCGCGGCCGTCTTGGTCACGCGACCGCTGCGAACATTCGGGAGTTCGTGGACGATCCGCAGCCTGGTTCCGCCGGAACCGATCGGCGCGATCCGGAAGGTGACGGTACTTTCGAGAAACGGAGCTTCGGTTTCGCGCAGCCTGTAGCGAACTTCCTCTCCGGGAACGACGACGGCGCCTTCGGGGTCGGCCAATGCCTCCTTCGGTAGCCAGTTTTCGCGAAACGCCGGGATGCTGATCGCACGCCAGACCTTCTGCGGCGCCTCGTCGAGTTCGTATTCCAGCTCGAGGTTACTATCGTCCGAGGCGCTGCTTTCGCGGTTCATTGGTCCATATCCTTCAGCAAGATCTTGAGAGCTTCGATGCGTGCTGGCCAGTAGGCACGGTACTTCGCGAGCCACTGCGCAATGAGGGCCAGCCCGTCCGGGTCGACTTCGTAGTTTACGAACCGACCTTGCCGCTGCTCCTTTACCAACCCGGCATTCCGCAGCACGGAAATGTGCTGGGACATGGCCGGCTGGCTTATGTCCATACCTTCCCGCAAAGCGCTGGCATTCATGCATCCGTCAGCAAGCTTCTCGAAGATGGCGCGTCGCGTCGGGTCAGCCAGGGCCCTGAATATCTCGTTCTCGATCATGTCGACACATAAGCACGTACTTATCTCAATGACAAGTGCGCCGTTCAGCAGGCGGAGAAAAGAAATGGAGCGCGATTTTGACGCGCCGAACGACACGGTCACGGCGTCGCAGATCAATCCTGCCAGCGGATAGGACATGGGTAGCGCTGCGTACGCGCTGGCAATGGAAAACAGAACAAGAGAGAAAATGGCGGACAGAGAGGGATTCGAACCCTCGATACGCTTTCACGTATACACGCGTTCCAGGCGTGCGCCTTCAACCACTCGGCCACCTGTCCATCCGTCAGCAGCCGACGGTCAATCCGGCTGGATGGGAAGGGCGAGGCCCTTCGATGTCGCCAGTGTGAACCGGCGGACGCGCGTCTATATACCGATGATTTGCTTGGGATCAACTGCTTTCTGACAGATTGTTGACATCTTGTGAAACGAGCGGCCCGTCGTCCCCATTGTGCATACCAGACGGTAGGCTTATCTCTTGCACCGGGGCGCGCGTTACGCTCCCGGCATGAGCCGGATGCTGGCTCGGCACTATCGAGTTCACCGGCTAATTTCGTCGCCGGGCCTTGTCCGAGCCCCCTGCCATCGAAGAAGATGCGCCGGGACGCTGAGCCTGACCACGGCAGGGCGCGACCGGTGACATGAAGGGAATTTAGACCGATGCGGTTTCTATTGAGGCTGGCGAGCGCCATCGTGTTGTTTGCCGCCGTGCTTGCCGGCGCCGTCGATGCGATCCAGTCGGTCGCCGCATCGGAACTGGTGATGACCTCGCTTGGCGACGACCTGGAGGCGCTGGGCGCCGATACGGCGAGCTGGTTCCAGTTTGCACAACGCTCCGATACGGCCCCGACGATCTGGCACGCGATCCTGCATTGGGTGCTGGCGCAGCCGGCTTTTGCCGTGCTGGCGCTGGTCGCGCTCCTTCTGTGGATGGCCGGATACAAGAAACGGCCGGCAGCGGGCCGCTTCGCCGCCTGATTTTTGCGGAGTCTGCCTCCGTACCGACGAGGAGTATGCTGATGTTCCTGATCGACATGTTCAACAAGAAGACGATCATGCCGGACGCGCAGACGGCACTGCCGGGTCGCGACGAGGCTATCCCGACGGCCGAGACGCATTTCGTTTCCGGCCGGCCGCTGAAAGGCCCCTACCCCGATGGCACCAGGCAGATTCTGCTCGGCATGGGCTGCTTCTGGGGCGCCGAACGGCTGCTCTGGAAAATTCCCGGCGTTTACGTGACGGCTGTCGGCTACGCTGGTGGGTTGACGCGCAATCCGACCTATCAGGAGACGACCACCGGGCTTACCGGCCATGCCGAGGTGGTGCTCGTCGTCTATGATCCCGAGACGGTACCGCTCGCCACCCTGCTCAAGACCTTCTTCGAGGAGCACGACCCCACCCAGGGCATGCGCCAGGGCAACGACATCGGCACCACCTACCGCTCGGCGATCTACGCCTATGACGACGAGCAGCTGGCGGACGCCAAGGCCGCGCGTGCCGCGTTCCAATCGGCGCTGAAGTATGCCAATCACGGCGGTAAGATCACCACCGAGATCGGCAAGGCGGGCCCGTTCTACTTCGCCGAAGACTATCATCAGCAATACCTGGCGAAGAACCCGAGCGGCTATTGCGGTCTGCGCGGCACCGGCGTGAGCTGCCCCATCGGCCACTAGGCGTGCCCGGTCCAATCGACCCAAACCATAAATGCGATCCCTGTGCATAGGTCGGAGCGGGATGCGGGTGGCAAACCACGCGCCCTTTTTCTCGTCCCGTCCCGAAGCAGGCCCGCTTTGGGTATCCCGAACATAAGAGCAATGCCCACAACCCAGAGGCCGCTCAGGACGGGAGCATACACTTGTCTGCGATCTCAAAAGCGCAACAGAACCGGTGCCTTACGGGTAGCCGCTTCCGTGGCTTCAATTTTTACCATCTGAAAAATTTTGAGTGTTTTTTTGCCGTGACCGTGCAAGGATGCGCCACCCTAGCCCCAAGGAGAAGGGGGTGGGTTCCGCAGACAGGCTCCTCTCGGGGCCAGCGGGAGGACCCAATAAGATCAATAGCGACACAGGGCTGCACGATGAAAAAAACAATTCTCGGTCTCTTTGCCTTTTCGATGATGTCCGCGACGGCACTGGCCGCCGACATCAAGCCGGCGATCATCTACGATCTCGGCGGCAAGTTCGACAAATCCTTCAACGAGGCTGCCTTCAACGGCGCCGAGAAGTTCAAGACGGAAACGGGCGTCGAATACCGCGAGTTCGAAATCGCCAACGACGCCCAGCGCGAACAGGCGCTGCGTCGTTTCGCGAGCGACGGCAACAGCCCGATCGTCATGGCCGGCTTCAACTGGGCGGCTTCGCTCGAAAAGATCGCGCCGGAATATCCGGATATCAAGTTCGCGATCATCGACATGGTCGTCGAGAAGCCGAACGTCAAGTCGGTCGTCTTCAAGGAACAGGAAGGCTCCTACCTCGTCGGCGTTCTCGCCGGCCTCGCCTCGAAGTCGAAGACCGTCAGCTTCATCGGCGGCATGGACGTTCCGCTGATCCACAAGTTCGCCTGTGGCTATGTCGGCGGCGCCAAGTCGACCGGCGCTGACGTCAAGGTTCTGGAAGCCTATACCGGCACCACGCCGGACGCCTGGAACGACCCGGTCAAGGGCGGCGAAATCGCCAAGTCGCAGATCGACCAGGGCTCGGATGTCGTCTACCACGCTGCCGGCGGCACCGGCGTCGGCGTTCTGCAGGCGGCTGCAGATGCCGGCAAGCTCGGTATCGGCGTCGACTCCAACCAGAACGGCCTGCAGCCGGGCAAGGTACTGACCTCGATGCTGAAGCGCGTCGACGTCGCCGTCTACGAAGCCTTCACCGCTGCCAAGAACGACAAGTTCGAGTTCGGCATCTCCAACCTCGGCCTCAAGGAAGATGGCGTCGGCTATGCGCTCGACGACAACAACAAGGCGCTGATCACGCCTGAGATGCTCGACGCAGTGGAAAAGGTGAAAGCCGAGATCATTGCCGGCAAGGTCGAAGTTCACGACTACATGAGCGACGAGTCCTGCCCCTACTAAGAGCAGCAGCAGGATAACAAGAAGGCCGCCGGTTCACTCGACCGGCGGCCTTTTTGTTTGCCCTGCCTTGCGCGCTCAATAATGCGGCGGCCGGGTGATCGGCGGCGCATCGAGCGACTGTTCCTCGAGCGACAGGAAACGCTCGGTCAGGCGGTCGAGCTTGGCGCGCGTCTGTTCCACCACCTTCCATTGCTCGGCCAGCTGGTCGGAAAGCTCCTCGATGGTCTTGGCCTGATGGGCCACGGTTTCTTCGAGGTGGGTGATCCGTTCGTCCGTCTTGTTCATAGGGGGAAACTCCGTCTTGCCACGCGCCCGCGCAGCGCCATGGGGTTTTGCCGGCAGATTGGCCACGGCAGGCACGATGTCAAGCAGGAGCCCTTCAGGCCTTTGCCACAGCGCTGACCGACAGCGAAAATCCGGGATCCTTGGCCGAAAGCCGCTTGTGCAGATGCACCATCAGACCGGCGGCGAAAAGCGGCGTCAAAAGGTTGACGAGCGGCACCGCCAGGAAGGCGGCAAGCAGAAGGCCGGCGAGGAAGACGGTCGCGCGATGCTTCTCGCGGAAAAGCCGCGCCTCCGCCGGTGATCGATAGCGCATCGCCGCGAACTCGAAGAATTCCCGTCCGAGGAGGTAGCCGTTGACGAGAAAGAAGGCGACGAGATTGACGCCCGGGACGAGCAGCAGGAAAAGCGCGAGCAGGTTGCCGAGGATGACGACGCCGAGAAACTTGACCGAGCCAGTGATCGCTTCGCCGAGCGGCAATGGCCGGCCCTGCGGCTCGTTCGGATAATCCCGCTTCTCGATCACCTCGGCGACATCGTCGAGGAAGAAGCCGGCGATCAGCGCGGTGACGGGCGCCAGAAGCAAGGCGAGCGCCAGCGCCAGCCCAAGGCTCGCGAAGATACCGAGCACGAAGGTGAGCCAGCCGGCCCAGACCGGCGTGCCCGGCATCAACGTGTCGAGCCACGGCAGTGCCAGCCAGATGAACACTTCGCGCACGGCAAACCAGAGCGCGACGAGCGCGAGGATCGTCAGGCCCAATACCTTCCAGAAGACCGACCGGGTCTCGGGCGCAAGGAGATTGGCAAGCGAAAGTCGCGCCGCGTCCAGGATCATCATTGCTCTCCAGTATGGGCCAAGGTTCGATGATGCATGTAGGCAGGGTAGCCGCCAGCGACAAGACATGCCCGGCGGGGCCAGTCTTTATGCAAGATTCATCCGCCTCGTCTAAGGGAAGCATGGAAAACGCTGGGGGCGGCGATATTGTAGACGTACCGGATGACGGCAGCAGGCAGGAACTCCGCGGAGGATGACATGACAGAACAAAAGACACTCGCCAGCCTTTCGGTCCTGGTTCAGAGCGGCAAGCTGGATCCGGTGGACCTTGCCAAGGAAACCTATGCGGCGATCGACGCACATGGCGACTACGCCATCTTCGTCGAACTGACGCCCGAGCGGGCGACTAGTGATGCCGAGGCGGCATCGCGGCGCCTCAGGGCGGGGCGTTCGCTCGGCTTGCTCGACGGCCTGCCGGTTGCGTGGAAGGACCTGTTCGACACGGCCGGCAGCGTCACCACCGCCGGCTCGACTGTGCTGCAGACAAACGCGCCGGCCCCCGCCGACGCACCTGTCGTTGCCGCAGTCGCTGCCGCCGGCATGGTCAGTGTCGGCCGCACCAACATGAGCGAGTTCGCTTTTTCGGGCCTCGGCATCAATCCGCATCACGGCACGCCGCGGAACCCCGCGGCCAGCGACGTCGAGCGCATTCCCGGCGGCTCGTCTTCAGGCTCGGCTGTCGCGGTCGCAGCAGGACTGGTGCCCGCGGCGATCGGCACCGATACCGGCGGGTCCGTGCGCATTCCCGCGGCGATGACCGGCATCGTCGGGTACAAGGCGACGCGTGGCCGCTACGCGATGAAGGGCGTCTATCCGCTGGCCGAAAGCCTCGATTCGCTCGGGCCGCTCTGCCATACGGTGCAGGATGCCGTGTGGGTGGATGCCGCCATGCACGGGCTGACGGCCCCAACGGTGCGGCGCGCCGACCTTTCCGGTGTCGCGCTGGTGATCCCGGAAACGGTCGTCTTCGACGATGCGGAGCCGGAGGTCGTCGAGGCCTTCGAGGATGCGATCAAGCGTCTCGAAAAGGCCGGCGTTGCGGTCAGCCGCCGCGCCTTCCCGGCCTTCTCGGCGGTCTTTGGACTGATGGCGCGCCACGGCGCCCTGGTAACGGCGGAGGCCTATGCGCTTCATCGCGAACGGCTGGCCGGACCCGAGGCCAATGCGATGGATCCACGCGTCGTTGCCCGCACGCGCCTCGGCGAGAAGATCACCATGCCCGACTACATCGCCCTGCTCGACGCGCGCGACCAATTGATCCATGAGACGGTCGACAGCCTGAGGCCGAACGAACTCATGGCCCACCCGACGCTGCCACATGTGGCGCCGCCGATCGCGCCGCTTCTTGAAGACGACGAACTGTTCTTCAAGACCAACGCCAAGACGCTCCGCAACACCTCGATCGGCAACTTCCTGGATTTCTGCGGCATCTCCATCCCCTGCGGGCTGGGGGCTGCAGAAATGCCCGTCGGCTTCCAGCTTGCGGCACCGCACCACCAGGACGACAGGCTGCTTTCGGTCGCGCTTTCTGCCGAAGCGATCATCCGGGGTGAGGCATGATCGTCTGTTTCGATATCGGCGGCTCGGCAATCAAGGGCGCGATCACCCATTCGCGCGATCGGATCTTTCCGTTGCCGCGCCGAACCACGCCGCTCAACGATTTCCGGCAGTTCATCCGCGAACTGGAATCGGTTCTGGATGAGGCGGGCGGCCATCCCGATTGCGTGGCGATCTCGATCACCGGCGTCATCGATCCCGAGACGCGGCGGATCAAATGCGCCAACATTCCCTGCATCGACGGGCGTGAACTGGTCGCCGAACTCGAAGCGGCGCTGCATCTGCCGGTGAAGCTTGCCAACGACGCCGACTGTTTTGCGCTGGCCGAAGCCGGCGCGGGTGCCGGGCGCGGTCATCGTATCGTCTTCGGTGCAATCCTCGGCACCGGTGTCGGCGGCGGCCTGGTGATCGACGGCCGGCTGATCAATGCCGACGGTGGTTTTGCCGGCGAATGGGGGCACGGCCCGGCGATTGCGGCGGAGGCTGGCAACCCGCCGATCGCCATCCCTCCCTATGATTGCGGCTGCGGCCAAAGGCGCTGCGTCGATACGGTCGGCGGCGCCCGTGGCCTCGAACGGCTGCACCAGACCGCGCACGGCAAGACGCTTTCGAGCCACGAGATCATGGAAGCCTGGAAGGCGGGGGATTCCGAGGCGAAGCGCACGGTCGATATTCTCGTCGATCTCGTCAGTTCACCGTTGGCGCTCGTCATCAATATCACCGGTGCGACGATCGTGCCTGTCGGCGGCGGCCTTTCCAACTCCGAAGAACTGCTCGCCGAGATCGACAGGACGGTGCGTAGCCGGATTCTGAGGCAATTCGACCGGCCGCTGGTGGTGCGCGGCGAATGCCGGATCGAGCCCGGCCTGATCGGTGCCGCACTGCTCGGACTTTCAGGAGACAAGGCATGAGCGACATCAAACTCGAAGTCTGTGTCGACGATGCCGACGGGTTGAACGCGGCGATCGAGGGCGGCGCCGATCGCATCGAGCTCTGTACAGCTCTTTCCATCGGCGGCCTGACGCCCAATCCCGGGCTGATGGCGCTTGCCGGCCCGCCGCCGGTACCGGTCTACGCGATGATCCGGCCGCGGCCGGGTGACTTCATCTTCTCCGCCACCGAGCTCGATATCATGCGCCGCGACATCGATGCCGCACGCGACGCGGGTCTGGCCGGCGTTGTGCTCGGCGCTTCTCTCGCCGATGGCCGGCTCGACGCATCGATGCTGATCAAGCTCACCGGCCACGCGGCCGGGCTCGGCATGACGCTGCACCGGGCCTTCGATCTGGTGCCGGATTTTGCCGAGGCGATGGACGTGGCAGTGGAACTCGGTTTCGAGCGCATCCTGACCTCGGGCGGCGCGAAGAGCGCGCCGCAGGCGATCGATCGCTTGTCGGAACTGACCGAACGCGCAGCCGGGCGGCTGTCGATCATGCCTGGATCCGGAGTCACCCTCGATACGGTCGACGCCGTTCTCGACCGGCTGGCCGTCGGCGAAGTTCACTCCTCTTGCTCCGTTCGAGAGCCGGCTCAGGATCAGCGATTGATCGAGATGGGTTTCGTCTCGGCCGACCGCCGCCGCACCGATGCGGAGACGGTCCGGGCGATGAAGGCGAAGCTAGCGGCTCACAGCCCGCGATAGCAGCTGGCTGACCCAAAGAAAAAGACCCGGGCAGCTTTACGCTTCCCGGGTCCTTCGATGACGACGGTCGAATGATCAGGCAGCGTAAACCTGCGTGCCGCCAATCCATGTGGAGCCCATGCCGAGGTCCGGCGTCAGCAGCACGAAATCGGCATCGGCCCCGGGTTTCAGCCGTCCCTTGTGGGTGGCAAGCCCCATGGCATCGGCCGGATAGGCGGACGCCATGCGCAACGCTTCTTCGACCGGCAGGCCAAGCTTCTCGTGTACGAACCGGACCGACGAGAGCATGTCGATGTCGGCGCCGGCAAGCGTGCCGTCGGCGAGCGTCAGACGACCACCCTCGCGCAGAATCTCGCGGCCATTGAGCTGGAAGCTTTTCATGTCGGTGCCGATCGGCGACATCGCGTCGGTTACCAGGAAGATCTGTCCCGGCCCGACTTTCGCCCGCAGCGCGACGCCCATGGACGCCGGCTCGACATGGTAGCCGTCGGCGATCAGGCCCGCATGCAGCGTGCCGGTCGCAAGTGCCGCGCCGACCACGCCGGGCTCGCGATGACCGAGACCGCTCATGGCATTGAAGAGGTGGGTGACGGTGCGCGCGCCCGCCTTGGCATAGGCGACCGCGGTTTCGTAGCCGACATCCGTATGGCCAAGGCTGACGACGGCGCCCGCATCGGCGAGCGCCCGAACCTGTTCCTTGGTGGCGTTTTCCGGCGCCACGGTCACCATCAGAACGCCGAGCGCCCTCGCACAATCGAGCATTTCCTGGAGATCGGCATCGTCCATCGGGCGGATCAGCTTCGGATCGTGCGCGCCCTTGCGGGCGACCGAGAGATGCGGGCCCTCGAGATGCAGACCGAGGAAGCCGGGCACGCCGGCCGCCTTCGCGTCGAGGCCCGCCTTGATGGTGGCGCTTCGAACTTCGCGCGTGTCGGTGATCAGCGTCGGCAGCAGCGCCGTGGTGCCGAACTTGGCATGCGCCGAACAGATCTGCCGGATGCCCTCAACGGTCGGCTCTTCGTTCAGAAGCGCACCACCGCCACCGTTCACCTGCAGGTCGATGAAGCCCGGCACGAGCAGCATGCCATGGGCATCGATCTTTTCGGCATCGGCGGGAACATCGGCCGACGCCATGATGGCCTTGACCCGGCCGGCCTCGATCACGAGGGCGCAGCCGTCGTGCCATTCGACGCCGTCGAACAGGCGGGCGCCGGTGATTGCCTTCCTCTCGCTCATCTCGTCTCCGTTACCTTCTTGAGGCTTGCCGGTGCATCGGGGTTGAGACCGCGCGAACGCGACCAGGCCTCGACGAAACCATAGAACGGCAGGATCAGCGTCAGCGCGTCGGTGATCGGGTGGCCCGTCTCGACGAACGGCAGGCGCTTGGCCTTGGTCGCACGGCTCGATGTAGCATGAACCACCGCGCCCTTTTCCGCCATACCATCGGCGATGCCGGCGACCGAGGTTTCGGCCGCGTCTCGGGCAGCGAGCGTCAGCACCGGGAACTTGGCCCCGACGAGCGCCACCGGTCCGTGTAGCACTTCCGCCGCGGAATAGGCTTCCGCATGCATGCCAGAGGTTTCCTTGAATTTCAGCGCTGCTTCGCTGGCGATCGCAAGCGCCGGGCCGCGGCCGAGCACGTAGAGCGATTCCGCCTCGCCGAGATCATCGGCAAACGCCTGCCAGTCGAGCTTGACCGCCTTGGCAAACTGGTTCGGCAGGTCGGCGACCGCGCGCTGAAGTGCTGCGTCGCCGGTCCACTCGCCGAGCACCGCAAGGCCGGCGACGATCGAATTGACGTAGGACTTGGTGGCGGCAACCGCAATTTCCGGGCCGGCGAGAATGTCGAGCGGGTTGGTGCAGGCCTCGGAGATCGGCGAAGGCAGCGTGTTGGTGAGCGCGATCGAGACCGCGCCGGCATCGGTCGCGGCCTGCGCCATGGCGACGATGTCAGGGCTCTTGCCCGATTGCGAAATCGCGATCGCCGCAGCGCCACCGAGCTTCAGCTTGGCGCCGTAAATCGAAGCCAGCGACGGCCCGAGCGAGGCGACGGGCCGGCCGGCCTGCAGTTCGATCGCATATTTCAGGAACAGTGCGGCATGGTCGGAGGAGCCACGGGCGATCGTCACCAGGAAGGCCGGGTCCTTGGCGCGGAGTGCGGCGCCGGCGGCCTTCAGCTGATCGGCGGAGCGCTCCAGCAGGCGCTGGGCGGCCTCGGGGATTTCGTCGATTTCTCGGCGCATATTGGTCTGCATGGTCAATTCCTTTCTGCGGGCGGTCGCTTTAGGATTCCGACAGCGTCAGTTCCGCGACAAAATCATAGGCATCGCCCCGATAGAGCGAGCGGGTGAATTCGACGACGCGTCCCGATGCGAGATAGGACACACGTTCGATGGAAAGGCCGGCCGAGCCGACGGCGACGCCGAGCATCGAGGCATCCGGATCCTTGATGTTGCAGGCCGAGATGCGCTGCACGGCGCGAACCGGACGGGATCGCGTCTTGTCGAGCGCTGTATAGAGCGACGAGGTAACGGCCTGCGGGTCCGGCAGGAACTCCGCCGAGATGCTGGCGCGCTCGATCGCGAGCGGCATGTCGTCGGCAATGCGCAGGCGTCCAAGGCGCGCAACCAGCGCATCGGCCGGCAGGCCGAGCGCCATCATCTCATCCGGCGAAGGATGAAACAGGCCACGCTCCAGCCAGCGCGCGTGGGTGTTCAACCCGCGGCGCGCCATGTCTTCGGTAAACGAGGTCAGCCGCGACAGCGACTGCTGCACCTTGGAGACGGGCTTGACGACGAAGGTGCCGGAGCCGTGGCGGCGAACCAGCAGACCGTCGCGCACGAGGTCATCCACCGCCTTGCGCACGGTCACGCGGCTGATATTGGCGTAGTCGGCGAGATCGCGTTCCGGCGGCAGTGCGTCGCCGTGGTTGAGCTTGCCCGACTGGATGGCGTCTTCGAGCGATTGCCGAAGCTTGAGATAGAGCGGCCCCGATCCTCCGGACTGCAGGCCCTCGAGCGGCAGAATGGAAGCGAGCTGATGCGTCATGCGCCTGCCCTCGCCTGCGAACCGAACCGCTGGGCCGCAAGCGCGACCGACCCTGTCAACGCATCCGCTTCCGCTTCGACCAGCAGCGCCTTGTGCCGCTCCGCAAGCCAGGGCCGGTAAAGCGGAGCCAATCCACCGAGCAGACACAGCCGCTCGCATCCCCTTGCAACCACGGCGTCGAGCGCCTCGTCCACGGTGATGGCTGCAGCCTTCAAGAGCCGTACTGCGACGGGGTCGCCGGCGGCAGCGCCTTCGAACACCCGCGGCGCGTAGCGGCCAAACTCACCGGGTTTGGCGAGGCGGGCGAAATCGACGACGTCGCGGGCGTCATTGTTGAATTCGGCCATGACGGAGTCCGTGACCGGGGAGGCCTCGTGGATATTGTCGAAGGCGAGCAGGCTTTCCTGCAGGAGCGCGTGACCGATGCGGGCGCCGCTGCCGTGGTCGCCGATGGTAAAGCCCCAGCCGCCGACATAGCTGACGGCATCGCCCTGGCGCAGGATATAGATGGTGCCGGTGCCGAGAATCGCGACCGCGCCATCCTGGTTGCCGAGTGCGCCCTGCAGCGCGATCAAACCGTCGGATTCAATATCTGCGGCGGCGAAGGGCAGACGGCGCTTTACGTAATGCACGGCATCGCCGACATTGTGCCCGGCGACGCCGACAATGGCCTTTGCGGCGGCGATGCCTTCGGGATCGAGACCGGCCTCTTCAAAGGCAGCGCGCGCAGCCTCACCGATATTGGCGAGTGCGGTCTCCGGGTCCGTCAGGATGTTCGCCGCACCCGCCTTGCCGCGCCCGAGAATGCGCCCGTCTGCCGTTGCCACGGCAGCTCGGCAGCTGGTTCCGCCGCCATCGATTCCGATCAGGTAGTTTGTCATGAGTACCTCCGCTCATTGAGGATACCAAAAAAATACCAATAACCAAGTCTGAATCCGTCAACGCTTTCGATTTCGTTGCAATCCATTGAAATTTAATGGCTAATTTAGACGATTAGTTTTTTCGAGCGTCAAAAGTTAAATTCCGCTGGACAATTGGTATTTTTTTGGCATTAATTTCAACCGAGAGGAGACACGACCTATGCCGTCAGCAAAGACCGAAGAGCGTCACGACAACGCCAAGGGCCTGGATCTCATGCATCCGGCACTGGCGCTGCGGCTGCTCGCAGCCGGCCAGCAGGCCGCGGCCAAGGCCGTCGATGCGGCGATTGAGTCGATCTCCGCGGCCGCATCGATCGCAGCCGAAGCACTTTCCTCCGGCCGACGTCTTGCCTATGCGGGCGCCGGCAGCTCCGGCCTGATGGCGATGGCCGATGCGCTTGAGCTGCCCGGCACCTACGGCATTGCCCAGGACCAGATCGTCATCCTGCTTGCGGGCGGCGCAGCCAGCCTCAGCGACCTGGCGGGCGGCTATGAAGACGACATGGACCTCGCCCGCGAGGACGTGCGCAAGGCCGGCATCGGCGCCGGCGACTGTCTCGTGTCCGTTTCCGCCAGCGGCTCCACCCCTTACGCACTTGCCGCCGCCGACGAAGCCCGCAAGCGCGGCGCCAAGGTGATCGCGGTTGCCAACAATCCGGGCGCAGCGCTGTTCAAGGACGCCGACGTGGCGATCCTCTTGCAGACGCCGCCGGAAGTCGTCTCCGGCTCTACCCGCATGGGCGCCGGCACGGCGCAGAAGATCGCCTTCAACATGTTCTCGACGCTGGTCGGCATTCATCTCGGCCACGTGCTCGACGGCCATATGGTCAACCTGCGTGCCGACAACATCAAATTGCATGGCCGTGCCATCCGCATCGTCACCGACATCACCGGCATCAGCGTCACCGAAGCCGGACGGCTGATCAACGACGCCTCCGGTTCGGTCAAGATCGCCATCTTGCTGGCTTCCGGCGCGAAAGACGTGGCGGCAGCCGAGGCGGCACTCAGCCAGACCAAACAGAACCTGCGCCGGGCGATCGATATCGTCACGGCCTGACATAAGCCTGGGACTCAAACCGCGCCAAAAACGGCGCAATATAAGAGGGAGAAGCTAAATGACCCGTACGACTATCAAGGGCCTGCTGCTCGCGTCGAGCATTCTCGGCACGGCCGGGTTGGCACACGCCGAGGACGTGACGCTGACCATCGAAAGCTGGCGCAACGACGACCTGGCGATCTGGCAGGAAAAGTTGATCCCGGCCTTCGAAGCGAAGAATCCGGGCATCAAGGTCAAGTTCGCTCCGACCGCTCCGACCGAATACAACGCCGCGCTGAACGCCAAGCTCGACGCCGGTTCGGCAGGCGACCTCATCACCTGCCGTCCGTTCGACGCCTCGCTCGAACTCTACAACAAGAAGCACCTCGCCGACCTGACCGCGCTGCCGGGCATGGAAAACTTCTCTCCGGTTGCCAAGTCCGCCTGGACCACCGATGACGGCAAGGCGACCTTCTGCGTGCCGATGGCTTCGGTCATCCACGGCTTCATCTACAACAAGGACGCCTTCGACCAGCTCGGCATCCAGATCCCGACAACGGAAGCGGAATTCTTCGCTGCCCTCGACAAGATCAAGGCCGATGGCAACTACATCCCGATGGCGATGGGCACGAAGGACCTCTGGGAAGCCGCCACCATGGGCTACCAGAACATCGGTCCGACCTACTGGAAGGGTGAAGAAGGCCGCGCCAAGCTGATCAAGGGCGAAGAAAAGCTGACCGACGCACCGTGGGTCGAGCCCTACAAGGTCCTGGCCAAGTGGAAGGATTACCTCGGCGACGGCTTCGAAGCCCAGACCTATCCGGACAGCCAGAACCTGTTCACGCTCGGCCGCGCAGCAATCTACCCCGCCGGCTCGTGGGAAATCGGCCTGTTCAACACCCAGGCCCAGTTCAAGATGGGCGCCTTCCCGCCTCCGGTTAAGAACGCCGGCGACGCTTGCTACATCTCCGACCACAACGACATCGGTGTCGGCCTGAACGCCAAGAGCGCCCATGCCGAGGAAGCCAAGAAGCTGCTGACCTGGATCTCGTCGCCGGAATTCGCCGAAATCTATGCCAACGCACTGCCGGGCTTTTTCAGCCTGAACTCGACCCCGGTGAAGATGGCAGATCCGCTCGCTCAGGAATTCGTCTCCTGGCGCGAAAAGTGCAAGCCGACGATCCGCTCGACCTACCAGATCCTGTCGCGCGGCACGCCGAACCTGGAAAACGAAACCTGGGTGGAATCGGCCAACGTGATCAACGGCACGGATACGCCTGAGGTTGCCGCCGAAAAGCTGCAGAAGGGCCTCGACGGCTGGTACAAGCCGGCGAAGTAAGACTGACGTAAGCGCAACTGGTTCCCTCCCCTTGACGGGGGAGGGTCGGCCCTACAGCGCCGCGCGTCCTGGACGCGCAATGGGCACCTTAAACCGAACGGAACTTAAGGATGCTGTAGGGACCGGGCGGGGCGACATGCCGAAGGCGGCACTCCCCCAGCCGAAGCGTCACCGGCCTCCCCTTGTGGGAGGCCAACGACGCAGTCGTTTGCAAAAGAACGCGATAGACTTAACCTTCGTCATGAGCTCTCAAGAAAAGAGCAGATGGCATGCGGCGAGACCGGCCGTGTGGCGTCGGTGCGCATCGTGATTGTCTGGGGAACCGGTCTTCTAGAAACGGATGGATCAATGAGTGACGCTCTTTCAGTGCAAGAGGGACAGCCGACGGCAAGGCGGCCGAAGCGCTGGCACATCCTCGTCTTCCTGCTCCCGGCCTTCCTGATCTATTCGGCGGTCATGATCCTGCCGCTGATCGAGACGCTCAGGCTCTCGCTGTTCAACACGGTCGATGGCCAGTCGACCTTCGTCGGGCTTGCCAATTTCCAGACGCTGTTCGGTGACGAGCGATGGGCGCACGACTTCTGGAACGCGCTGAAGAACAACGTCATCTTCTTCATCATCCACATGTGCGTCCAGAACCCGATCGGTGTCGCGCTGGCTGCCATGCTGTCGATCCCGAAGCTGCGCTTCGTCACCTTCTACCGTACGGCGATCTTCCTGCCGACGCTGCTGTCCTTCGTGATCGTCGGCTTCATCTGGAAGCTGATCCTGTCGCCGATCTGGGGTGTTGCGCCCTGGATGCTCGATCTCGTCGGGCTGAAGTCGCTGTTTGCGCCCTGGCTCGGAAAGCCGGGTTCCGCGCTCATCACCGTGGCGCTGATCTCGGTCTGGCAATATGTCGGCATTCCGATGATGCTGATCTAC